>CAYWIG010000019.1:0-2975 GCA_964458295.1 uncultured Myxococcales bacterium | reverse complement strand
AACTCCCCAGACAATCTTGAACCCTTTTTCCCACTTTGAAATCAAATCAGGGATTATCTCCGGAGGGTCTTGAAGATCGGCGGCTATCATTATGGCAACATCACCCCTGCAAAACTGCAAGCCCGCCGACACCGCTGCGTGACTGCCACAATTTCTTGCAAACCGTATTATTTGAACCCGCTCATCTTTTTCAGCGAGTTCCTCCAATGTACCGTTTGTTCCATCCAACGAACAATCATCTACAAAAATAATTTCCAACTTATGATTCGCTATGACGTTAGAAACATTAACCAATCTCGAATACAACAAATCCAAATTGTCTTTTTCGTTATAAGTAGGAACAATTATCGAAATCATTAAATTTTCCCAAAAAATACCGTGTGATAATAATTTCTATACAACCCGGTATCTTTTCAAAATAATCTTTTTGCCGTCAACTTCAAACCATGCTGGATATTCTTCATTATCGCAAACTCTTATCAAGTCCCATAACTCGCTGAGAGGCCTATTAATATCTAATTTTGAATCTTGCGAAGTTCTTTTTGGGTAAAATGTTGCTTCTCCATATTGATCGTACGGCTGAAATTGCCCTGATAGAAATTTGATCAAATATTTATCTAACAGTACATTAGACAATTCTTTTGCCATTGAGCGCAAATCTTCTAATAATGCCGTTTTGGGTATTGGAGAACTTTCTTGACCAAGAATTTGGCCTGAATCCATTTCTTCAATAAGCTTAAAAAAGCTAACAGTCAGTTCTTTTTCCCCTCCAAGAATTGTCCAGTGTATAGGCGCGCAACCCCTCCCCTTTGGCAAAGGGGATTCGTGAAATCCCCAAATTCCTAACCGCGGTATTGATAACCATTCAGATTTTATGATAGAGTAAACTCCAGATGCCAAACAAATGTCAGCATTAGGTTTGAGATCACTCGGGGAAGAAATTACTTCTGTTAGGCACCCTAATTGCCTGACATGCTCTTCAAATAAATACGCTCGATTTCCTATCAATTGAACAAAAAATTGTTTATCCAACGTTTTTCCTCTCGACCAAACAGACACTTTTCAGTTGAAGGGGTTACTTCATTGATTTTTTCGACTCCAATATATGATTCTCTCAGATTATCTGCTTAGAATCTCGCGAAGTCTCTTTCCAATAAATTCTAACACATTCTTATCCATTTCCGAATAAAGAGGCAGTAGCATAGTCCGTTCTCGGCATGCCTCACTCTCCGGCAGAAACCATGTTGCAGGATTATAGGCTGGCTCCTGGTGTGTGTTCATAACGCCCCGACGCGTCGCAATTCCCCTATCAAGTAGTTTCTGCATAATATCAACCTGGTTTAACGGGACACCCCTGCGAAGTCTCACCGGATAGCTCTGCCAGTTTGGTCGTATCGTATCTTTTAAATCATATAATTGCAGATGAGGAGCATCCCCTAATAGTTCTGAATATAGTGCTGCGAGTCTACGTCTTTCCGCAACCATATCATCCAGCCTTTTCAATTGTTCGATCCCGATCGCCGCTTGAATATCGGTCATCCTGTAATTAAAGGCCGTTATCACATACTCTTCAAATATTACACGATCTGAGCCATGCCTGATTGTGTCGGGCACACTCATACCGTGTTGTCGCAATAATCTGAATCGCGCATCATAGTCAGGATTATTGGTCGTAATCATTCCACCGTCACCCGTTGTCAATACCTTTCGTGGATGAAAACTAAAACAGGCAATGTCACCTTGTGGTTTTCCGATCATTTCCCAGGTTTTGTCCCCATCTAACGAAATTTCGCTCCCGATAGCGCAAGCAGCGTCCTCCACAACAGGAATCTCGTGTTCTTTTGCAATGGCGGTAATTCTACCGATATCACAAGGAAATCCCATCTGATGCACAGGCATGATTGCAGCCAAACGTCCAAGATTCGAATTTCCGATTTTAATAAGATTACATAGAGGGGATTCACCTACGGCTAAATCCAGCGCTTTTTTAAAAAACAGACCATTTTCACGTTCTTCACAATCTTCATATAAGCACTTTTCAAGCTCAGCAGGTGACATATTATAGGTAAAAGGATCGATATCAACAAATACCGGCTCCGCGCCGCAGTATCGTACGGCATTGGCTGTGGCGACAAAGCTGTGGCTTACTGTTACAACCACATCTCCAGGTTTAACACCTACCGCTAACAATGCCAGATGTAATGCAGTGGTGCAACTGGACACAGCGCACGCGTGTTTTGCACCTACAATACTCGCAAAAGCGTCTTCGAATTCTTTTACTTTCGGGCCCTGTGTCACCCAGCCCGATAAAACAACCTCTCGTACAGCTGCCGCTTCTTCTTCCCCCAGGCATGGTTTTGAAATCGGAATCAATGCAAACCCACATCTAATCCATCCAACCAATTAACAAGTCTCTTTAGCCCTTCATCCAGTGAAACGGTTGCTTTAAACCCAATCATTTCTTTGGCCTTCGCCGTATCCGCAAGGCGTCTCCCCACCTCAACTGCCTTCCGTTCCCGTGGCAGGGGAAGATACTTCGGTCTAAGATCTGATTCCATAACTTTGAGCAGAGCATGGCACAACTCTTCAAGAGAAGTTTCAATCTGGCTGGCCACATTGAATGTTTCGTCGGTTACGCCAGACTTGAGCGCAAGGATATTAGCTCGGGCCACATCCTCAACAAATACAAAATCCATGGACTGACCACCATCACCAAAAATTACCGGCGATCTTCCCTGCTTAATTAGATAGTACCATCGAATCAGAACTTCCGTGTATTTACCCTCCGTATCCATTCGCGGGCCAAAGATATTAAAATAACGCATCGCCACATAATCCAGCTTGTTCATATCGTGAAAGGATCGAAGCATCAACTCGTTGGCCGTTTTTGCGGCTCCGTATAGTGTACGGTTGTTATATGGGTGATGATTTTCATGGGTTGGGAAAATTTCCGCCTGGCAATAGATTGTTGCGGA
>CAYWIG010000018.1:0-12701 GCA_964458295.1 uncultured Myxococcales bacterium | reverse complement strand
GCGTATGACTGCTCGTTTCGCATTGATGAAATGGCAGAATTAATGTATGAAGATTAAAATTCCAATGGTGATTATAAAGTTGATGAATGTGTTATTTAAGTATCCGAGTATATGTGTGCCTAAGTTTCTAAGTGTCTAAGTTTCTAAGTGTCTAAGTATCTAGGTATCGATATGTCTAGTTTAATTGAACTTAGACACCTAGACACCTAAACACTCAGACACTAAATGAGCTCAGTAGCCTTATCCCTTGCCCACCAATCGATATCGACTATCTCATCGATAGAGCTAAATTCACGAGGATCGTGAGCATCCATGGTCCCCCTGACCACGCGGTAAATATCTCCAAACTTAATTTTGTTCTTCAGGAACGCATCCACAGCGATTTCATTGGCAGCATTTAGAACCGCCGGCATCGAACGCCCCACCTCCAGCGATTCAAATGCAAGATTCAGACATGGAAATTTCTCTCGGTCCGGTTCCTCAAATGTGAGTTCCCCGATCTCCTTGAGCTCGAGCGCATCGACGCCACTCTCTATTCTCTCTGGGTAGGATATGGCATATGCTATCGGAGCCCGCATATCCGGAACACCTAGCTGGGCCACAACGCATCCATCACGGTACTCAACCATCGAATGGATGATGCTCTGAGGATGTACGACCACATCGATCTGCTTTGGATCCACATCGAAGAGCCATTTCGCCTCTATAACTTCTAAACCTTTGTTCATCAATGAGGCCGAGTCGATCGTGATCTTCGCACCCATAGACCATTTTGGATGTTTGAGCGCTGCCTCAGGTGTGGCATTTTCAATCTCATCCTTGCTCCTGCCACGAAACGGACCGCCCGATGCGGTGAGAAGAATTCTTCTCAGGTCCTCATGTCTGTGACCGACGAGCGATTGGAATATCGCCGAGTGTTCACTATCTATTGGAAGGATGTCGACACCATTTTCCCTGGCTAACTTTGATACCAACGATCCTGCGACGACCATCGTCTCCTTATTCGCCAAAGCTAGGATCTTCTTCTGCTCTATTGCGGCTACGGTTGGCTTCAATCCTGCAGCGCCCACTATTGCGGATACGACCGTATCGGCATCGGGATGCGCTGCAACCTGACATGCCCCATCTATGCCATACACGATTTCCAGTTTTTGATCCGACAACATGCCCTTCAGTTTAACCGCTGCCTCCGCATCCCTGACGGAAACAAGTTTCGGATGAAACTTCTCGATCTGCTTATACATCATTTCAACGTCGTGACCCTCAGCCAAGGCCACCACATTAAATTTATCAGGATGTCTAGCTACTACATCCAATGTGCTAAGACCGATTGAACCTGTACTACCCAGTATAGATAGAGATTTCATCTTCAATCCCCTCTCTCCAATCACCATCCGATGACATACTTTAAATAAAGATATGCTGCAGGTGCGGTGAATATCAGTGCGTCCAGTCTATCGAGAACGCCTCCATGCCCTGGTACGATAGTTCCTGAATCCTTAACACCGCAACTCCTCTTGAGCATCGATTCGATCAAATCTCCGAATGGAGATGTTATCCAAATTATACATGCAAGACCGATCGGCAGGTACCATTGTAGATGCGGAGCTAGAAAATACCATATTACGAGTACGCCCGCCACAGATCCTACCAGTGCACCAAAGAAGCCCTCCATCGTCTTATTCGGGCTCGCCTTCGGAGCAAATTTATGACGTCCGAATGCCTTTCCAAATACGAATGCGAAAGTATCGCAGAGGCATGCTGGGGCGATGGCAAAAAGAACGGCAGTATTCCCATGGTCCATCTTTCTAAGCCAAACCCAGAACGAAAAGGACACTCCGAGGTAGAGCATTCCTAGAGCGGAAAGGCCTATCCTCTCCGCAACGCCTTTCATCTGGACAGTTCTCCACATGAATATGAGCGTTAGTAGGAATAACAATATTGAAAGCGTCAGAGGTACAATAGTTTTTGTTTCATAGAAAAACATCATCACCACAGCCGTGATGATAATCGCCACAACTGCCGCCCACCTCTCTACCGTATCTACGAAGAACATCTTCCCATACTCTACTGAGCCGACAAGAAGAATTATCAACAGCAATACATTGAAGCTATCCCTCGGTAGCCACCATATGGCGGCTACGATACCAAACCCTAACAGAATTGCTGTTATAATTCTTATCATCGACGTTCCCCCATTACGTTTTTACCTGTTCACCGGTCATACCGAAACGACGTTCACGTTCTGAATATGAATCGATCGCCCTCTCAAGTTCCATCTCATCGAAATCAGGCCAAAGTTTATCCGTAAAATAGAGTTCCGTATAAGCCAGCTGCCACAGCAGAAAATTGCTGATCCTGAACTCGCCGCTCGTTCTGATCAGAAGGTCCGGATCTGGAAAATCGGCCGTATCAAGCTCTTTATCAAAGAGTTCCTGCGTAACCTCACCGACCCCCTTCTGTACCAACTTGTTGACAGCCCTCAGGATCTCCTGTCTCGAACCATACGACAGAGCTACGATCATCGTAATCTGATCACCGACCTTCGTGAGTTCCTCCGTCTCCTTGATATCCTTCTGGAGCTGAACTGGTAGACGCTCTACGTCTCCAATCACGCGAAAACTGACTCCCTTCCTGACCATCCCAGCTCTCTTGCTCACAAGAAAATGCCTCAGGAGTTGCATCAGCGCCAGCACTTCATCGTTAGGCCTATTCCAATTTTCGTCCGAAAAAGCATAGAGGGTGATAAATTTGATACCGCGGTTCTTGCACAACTCGATTATCTCTTCGATCCTCTCCGCACCGCGGCGATGACCCTCAGCTCGAGAGAGTCCATTTTCAGAAGCCCAGCGTCCATTTCCATCCATTATGATGGCGATATGATTTGGAATTCGATGCATGTCCAGCGCGTCTGCTCCCCCGCGAGCCTGCGCTCCTTCGTACCCACGTGTTGCAAATATATTCGCAGGCACGCAGGCACACAGGCACGCAAGTACGAAGTCATACTTCCATTATATCCTTCTCTTTATGATCCAAGTGTTCGTCGATCTTCTTGATAAAATCATCTGTGAGTTTTTGAATCCGATCGTGTCCCTTACGCTCGTCGTCCTCTGTAATGGTGCTATCCTTCTTCAGTTTCTTTAAATCCTCATTTGCATCGCGGCGGGCGTTCCTCACGCTCACCTTACATTCCTCACCGTGCTTCCTCATCACCTTGGCGAGGTCCTTACGACGCTCCTCGTTGAGAGGTGGTATCGGAAGGCGGATGGTCTTACCATCGTTGATTGGATTCAGACCCAGATCGGCCTTCTGAATCGCCTTCTCTATGGATGCCACCGCAGAGTTATCCCACGCCTGAATGGCGATAGTCCTCGCATCCGGCAGGGAGAGCGTCGCCATCTGATTGAGTGGCGTCTGCGTGCCATAGTAATCCACCTTTACGTCATCAAGGATCGTCAGTGATGCTCTTCCGGTTCGCATCTTTGACAACTCATGATGCAAAGCATCGATCGCCTTCTTCATTCTAGCTTCAGTGTCATTGAATACCTTGTTATCCATAAACCACCGTCCCTAGTTCTTCCCCGCTCACCACCTTCTTCATGTTGCCAGCCTTGAAGACGTCGAAGACGACGATGGGGATGTTATGGTCCATACACATCGATACGGCCGTTGAGTCCATCACCTTTAACTGATTCTTCAATACATCTATATATGAAAGTTTATCAAAACGTTTTGCCTTTGGATCCTTCTTCGGATCGGCGGAATACACACCGTCCACCTTCGTTCCCTTCAGAATCGCCTCCGCATCGACCTCGAGCGCCCTAAGTGAAGCTGCCGTATCCGTCGAGAAAAACGGGCTACCCGTTCCACCGCTGAATATAAGGACGCGCCCCTCCTGCATGTCACGAATCGCACTCCTCCTATCGAACGGATGTGCAATTCCTTGGATGGCGAGGGAACTCATCATGACTGCATCGATGCCATTCTCGAGCATAACCTCCTGCAGACCGAGCCCGTTTATCACCGTGGCCAGCATCCCCATCCTGTCGGCCTGTGCTTGGCAGATCCCTCCCTTCGCGGCCGCGACTGCACCACGAAAGATATTTCCACCACCTATGACGATTCCGATTTGTACACCGAGGTCCAACGCAGATTTGATCTCTGCAGAGAGTTTTGACGCCGCATCGAGGCAGATACCTTTATCGACACCCTTCGATAATAAGGTTTCACCGGATAGCTTCAGGACTACGCGTTTATACTTCATACACCCCCCTAAACTTCTATGGATATCCGGGAATCCGGTTATCCGATTATCCGGATAGTCCAAGCACTACTGCTTTTTTTCAACGCCTTCGCCGACTTGAAGCCTCACGAAGGAAGCGACCTTGATGGCATCATCGACCTTGGCGAGCCATTTGCTGACCGACGCCTTGCCATCAGGATCCCTGACATAGACTTGGTCGTTTAAGCAGATCTCGGTATAGAATTTATTGATCTTACCGCTGAGTATCTTTTCCATGATCTCCGGTGGCTTCTTCGTATCGCCCATCTGAGCCGCCATGATCTCTTTCTCCTTGACGATCACCGATTCCGGCACATCCTCTTTGCAGACATACTGAGGATGCATTGCAGCGATATGCATCGCCACCTCACGAGAGGTCGTATCATCGAGCTTATTATTTGGATCATCGTAGATGACGACGACGCCGATCTTAGAACCGGCATGGATGTACTGCGCGATCTTCTGATTATCACTTGCAGTAACGCGTTCGAAACGCCTTACACCCAAGTTTTCACCGATCTTCGCGACGACCTCAGTTTGAATATCCTTTACGCTCTTACCGCTCACTTCGACAGACATAAGTGCATCGAGATCGGTCGGATTATTATCGCGAACGACCTCAGTCATATCCTTCACGAAGGCCTGAAAATCATCCGTCTTCGTAACGAAATCGGTTTCACAATTTACTTCTACGAGAGTTGCGACCTTACCATCAGATGCCACGTCCCACCCGATAAGACCATCGGCTGCCGTCCTTCCGGCCTTCTTGGCAGCGAGCGCCACTCCGCTCTTCCTAAGAAGTTCAACAGCTTCGTCCATATTGCCACCAGCTTCAGCAAGCGCCTTCTTGCAGTCCATCATTCCGGCGCCAGTTTTCTCTCTCAACTCCTTAACCATTGTAGGTGAAATACTCATTGAATTATCTCCTAAGCTTAAAATGTTACTATATAATTTCTTTGTTCAACTTGTTTATTTAAAAAAGATGCCAGATCCCGGATACAAGATGCCGGATATTTCAAATATAATCCGGTATCAGGCATCAGATATCCGAATTTGCAATCCCTCAAGTAGTAACTTCCTTCTTCCCCTCAACGGGTGCTTCAGTTTTAACTTCAGCCGATGCCTTCGAATACTTCTCAGCCTCCTTGGCGCTCACACCTTCATCCCCACCACGACGAGCGACCCAAGCGCGACCCTTACCACCGATCTTCTTCTCACGCACAGCAGGACCTTTCGGTTTTTCGGTCTTCTCCTTCTCCTGCTTGGCAGCTTGTTCGCGGAGCACGATCTCACGACGTTTCGCTCCCTCCTCGCAGGCATCCGCAGCCATCTTTGCAAAATACTGAATCGAACGAATGGCGTCGTCGTTACCGGCGATTAGGTAATCAATTCCATCTGGATTGCTATTCGTGTCGGTGAGCGCAACGACAGGAATCTTAAGTTTCTTGGCCTCATGCTTAGCGATATCCTCGTTGTTGGGATCGACTATAAAGATGACACCGGGAAGCTTCGTCATCGATTTGATGCCGCCTAGTGAGAACTCAAGCTTTCCGATCTCGCGATCGATGCGAAGGGCCTCCTTCTTCGTGAGCTTATCGAGCTCGCCCTTCTCCTTCTTTTCCTCAAGCGTGTTGAGACGATCGATCGACTGACGGATCGTGCGGAAGTTCGTGAGCATTCCGCCGAGCCATCTGTTGGATACGTAATACTGACCAACCCTCTTCGCCTCCTGCTCGATCACATCCTTCGCCTGCTTCTTCGTACCCACGAAGAGGACGATATTGCCAAGCGCGACCGTATCGGCGATGAACTTATACGCCTTATCCGCCTGTTTCGCTGTCTGGTCGAGATCGATGATGTGAATTCCATCGCGTGCCGCGAAGATGTATGGACGCATCTTCGGGTTCCAACGACGTGTCTGATGCCCAAAATGTACACCCGCTTCGAGCATCTCCTTTACTGCTACTTCCTTTGTCATACTACTCTCCTTTGGTTTAAACCTTTCAGGATCCTCGAGCCAGCCATCGATCAGACTATTCGATCAAGGGGTGGAACCAAAGGGAGGATCCGTCGGGATTTATTAACTGACCTTCAAAACCTACGTTTTCATTACGGAAAAGTCCTTGAAGGTCGCGGTGAACTATCATGTAACTGGTTAATATGCAATAGAAAAAGCATGTATCGCGGCCCACTCAACAATATTGCCCTAAGATCAAAAGGTAAGTAGTTGTTTTAACAGTCGCCCCAAGCTAAACTGCAACAAAAACTACCTGGTAGTTTTTGTTTAATTAGCTATGGAGTTAATCTCAATATGTTGAAAATTACAAGTAATATCATGATATTATCAATAATAACGGCGGCGGTGCTCATTTCGAGCCCAACCCATGCTCAAAAGGGGCGGATGCTTGGAGAGGCGCCAGCATCGGGTTCCAGACAGAAGGTTCCAAAAACACCGGTAGCACAGCAAAAAAAGAAGAAGGCCCCTCCTCTAACCGCCACGACTAAGAGGGATTATTCTCTCTATTGGAAGACTGGGCATAAATCTGGGAAGTGGAATCAATTCGTAAGGCCCGGCTTCGACTCATTCGATAATGGAAATATGGCTACGGCCGGCATTTTTCTGCAGAAGGCGTATGACAAGGGTTGCCGAGATCCGATGGTCCTATTCCGCTTGGCGATCATCAGTGAATCGCGTCAGCAGTATAATGAGGCGGCTAAGCTGATCTCCGAGGCGAATCGGACTTTGGAATCGCACTATCCAAAGCACCCTCTCAACAAGGCGATTCATAAACACGCCGCACGGGCACTCTTTTCCGCAAACAAGAACTCCGAGGCGCTGCCACATCTGACCGAGGCGCTGAAGCACGAACCTAATGATTTTATGCTACTCTTTATGGCCGGACAGGTACTGCATCAGATGGGTGAGCCGGCGAAGGCCCTCATACCTCTTGAAAAGGCCCTGACCGTGCCCCCACCCGAAGGCGACGCCGTCAATGCGGCTCGCACACTCCTTCACGAACTCATCCTCGTCACATATGAGATGGGCAATCCAGATGCCTGCAGGAATTATATCGATAAGATGCTCGCCTTAGATCCGGGTGACCAACTCGCCAATAGATACAGGAGCAAGGTTGGTTTCCTGCGAAGAAAAAATCGTGAGAGTGAGATTATGAAGAAGTTGTATCGATAGTGGAGTGTCTAAGTTTATAAGTGTCTAAGTTTATAAGTGTCTAAGTTTATAAGTGTCTAAGTTTATAAGTGTTTAAGTGTCTAAGTGTTTGAGTGTATAAGTGCTTAAGTGTTTGAGTCCTGAAGTAATTTATTAAATCGTAGTATGCCACATTTTTCTAGATGACCAAGTGACTCGAACACTCATCGACTTAGACACTCAGACACTCAGACACGAAGACACGTTGATGCTCAAAAAATAAGAACCCCGGGGTGCCTAAGCACTAACCCGGGGCCTTTGGGGGAGTTCATCTTCATTGTAACCGTACCCAACGGTTACCGGTTCCTAATCCCGTCCTTCCTCAAGCAGGGGTTTTCCTTTTCTTCCTGGAAATTACCCTCGTAGTCATCAACATCAGCAACGAACCGAAGAGATAGAGCATGCCGGTCGAACTACCTGCTGCCTGACCAGCAATCAATGAACAACCTTCGCGGTTCCACGTTTTTGCGTAGTTCGCAGGATTACCACCGACTTCTTGTCCATCTGATTGGCCATCACCATCGGAATCAGGGTTCGTCGGATCGGATTCCATCCAATTGCCTTGCTCATCCTGATCGCGCATACCGTTACAGTTTAGATCCTCACCAAGTCCGCTTGAGGATGTGTAACCATCCGTCAATCCGTCTTGATCCGTATCGATCTCCAGCGCGTTCGTCTCAGAGCCCATATCGAAGACACCGTTCTGGTTCTTGTCCTCACCGAGGCTCGTCGTACCATCCGAGAGGGTCATAGGACCATCGGGGATACAGTCGCCATCGGTATCGATATTGGTCGGATCCGTTCCGTATTTCAATTCGAATCCATCGTTGATACCATCCATATCGGTATCCGGTTCGAACGGATTCGTTTCATTCAAGTTAGCCTCGTACGTACAGTTATGGTTGATATCCTCGTCACCATCCCACAATCCATCGCCGTCGGTATCCTGATTTTGAGGATCTGTTCCAAGCTCCTTCTCACAGAGATCCGTGAGTCCGTCGCTATCGGAGTCCTTACCTCCAGGACCATCTGCTCCACCGACACAGTTCGGATCGTCGTTTAGCCTACAACCTGGCTCTTCATCGATGTCATCCTCATTATCCGCATCGGAATCGCGCATACATGGATTGGAACCGTTCCATTTAACCATACTGCCGTTATATTCATCTGCATCCTTCAGACCATCGTTGTCGGAATCCTTCGAACGCGGATTCGATACCATCGGTATACCACCTATGTTCTCCCAGATCTCGTCATCCATGATCTTCGTTAAGAATGCTTCGCCAACCACCAGGTCACCTGTGACCTCAATGCCATCCTCAAGGCCATCGTTGTCGGTATCCTTGCTGGTCGGATCTGTATCCTGCTTCATCGCATCTATACAACCCTCGGATCCCATCTGGTTCAGATTCACGAGGTTGAAGCCCTCCTGACCATCACGATCCTCATCGCCGTCTGGCAGGCCATCGCCATCGGTATCAGCGTTACGCGGATTGGTATAGACGGGCTTTCCATCACCGTTGACCTTCACATGCGTGTTGATCTCTTTGAAATCGCTTGCACCATCATTATCTGAATCTGCCCTCAGAGGATTCGTTTCAATCGTCGCCAACATATCTATTGTAATGGCACCTTGTGTACTATCATTGCCCTCGAATCCCATGCCATCTCGGTCCTTATCCTCTTCGGCATCGTACAAGCCGTCCTGATCGCGATCGATGAAGAATGCTAACACATCCCTGATCGGATCATCGGCGTAGACGCTCTTGAAAGGATCACAACTGTAGTCGACATAAGGATTCTTATCGGGAGTAAACTCATCACTCTTGCTGCCGGTAGCAGCGCTCTCCGGACACACATCGATGTTATCCGGCATCGTATCGCCATCGGAATTCGCATCCCAGTACTTGAGTTTCTGAGACTGAGGTGTATTGCCAGCTGCATTCTGCGAATCACATTCGAGAGTTGGCTGCTCGACGCAATCTGGAATACCGTCGCCATCGACATCACCCTGACAGATACCCATCAGCATCTCTCTGGTAAGTCCGTCGATCTCGAAGAGATCCGGAACACCCATCTGACCGCTCTCATCCAAGAAGGAGACCGGCGAGCCATCGAGCTCATCCCAGTATACGTAATCCGGGTCGATACCCCAGAGGATATCCTTTGGATGACACTTGTTTTCGCCCTTACATTTATCCACTTGATCAGCCAGGTCAGTTGCACCTGGCGTTGGAAAGAGCGGACACATATCCACACCTTTCGAAGTAGCTGTAGCCACATCAAAATCCGTAGTGCTGTCCAATGGCAGAGAAGCTAGGTATGCTTCAAGATCCGACATATCGACAGTAGATTTTAACGTGTATGTCTTTCCACAGCCACCATCCGTACCTGATCCGCTGGCTCCACCAGCATCACACCAGGTATCGCCATCGGAATCCCACTTCCACGGATTCATCTCGTTGTTGTCTATATCCAAGTCACCGTCGAAGTTCGCACGATCACCGAGACTTCTGTTACGACACATGTGCATCTTCAGACGTTTAACTGTAGTCTCATCGACCGCTTCCTCACCTGAGCTTATATCACCCCAGTTGCCCTGTGTAGGATCGGCATAGTACGTTTCGCAATATGGATCGTCTTTGGCACAGGTCACTATATACCACATATACCTTACGCCCGTCTTGCTCTCGTTGCCAGAACCCAAGGTACATTCGATCGGTTTATTCGTAGTTTTGCTCTTGATCGGACTCCTGGTATCAAATGATCCACCGAACTTATAGAGAACACCCTTCGTCACCTTTGTACCGACGCCGGTGAAGAAATGTTGATTGCGATCTTCGTGTCCATCCCATACACCATCTGCATCACTATCTTTATCCAAGACGTTTGGATAGCCGTCATTATCGTTATGATGCATTATGGTTTCTTTGCCAACACCATCGGGAATACCATCACCATCGGTGTCAGGTTCGTAAAAGTTCGTTTCCTTACCTTCGTCCCATACGCAGTTACGATTGATATCTTCATCATCATCAGGGAGACCATCGCTATCGGTATCATAACCCTTGGCAAGACCACCGCTTGCACCTAGCCCTGCTGCCTGGGGGATCTTACGAACGTCGCGACAGTGCTGATAACTCGTCATAACACCGGCACCACCTACGCCACCGCCGAGCGAACCAAACGGCGAAGTTATATTCACATCCGGACACTGAATATCTTCATCGTTATCGGTATAAGTAATATGAATGATCTCACTAGCCTGACCGACACCGCCGCCGAGCATCTCAGGAACCAATATGATTCGTGAAAAATCGTCCACAGGTACATTGATGCGGAACGTTCCGGTAGTGTTATCCATACCGTAATCGATCGCTTTACCTACGAACGCTACTAACTCACCATCTTCCTTGGCCGTACCGCTATCCGATTTTCCACCGACCGAGTAGACTTGAATTGCACTCAGTCCACCTGCTGCCTCTTCAGGGCAGGCATCATCACTCAAACCTTCAACGTTAGCAATGTAACCTTCTATAATGATCGATGATGGAGTTTCATCACCTGGCTTATAGATAGCACTCTTATCGATAATTTTTACCCTATATGGCTGTTCAGATGAGATCCAATTGTCGCTGCTCTTAAGCTGAGTTATCGATAACCTAGCACCTGAAGCCAGATACATAAAGCCGTCATCATCCACGGAACTGATAGCGCCCGTGTTTGGAAGAATGAGGTTGTTCGCAGATTCACTTGGATTTCCAAATACGATACCGCTGTTCTTCGTGTTTCTCAAACTACAGTCTGAATAGATAACATTACCTGCGCCTGTTTCAGAAATATAGAAACCATCATCTCCACCGTTGACCTCGACGTGAGTCGCAGAACCGTCATTACCATAGAAGCAAACGCCCTTCATTCCGTCGGGAATATTTTGAATTTCAAGATTCTGGATCTCGACCCAGTCGATATCCTCTTCAATCATAACCACGCAATCGTACCCGGATGGAATCTCCTTTGCATCGAGAACGGTCCTCTTTGTAACCGTAACCTCATTGACACACGTTGTGCCCTTGCTCGGATCATCAGGATCGACCAAGGCCTCTTCGTAGCACACTTCCTCGGTATCCCACTTGTCGCAGGCACCATCATTGTTATCATCGTGTAAACAACCACCGCTGATAACAAAATGATGATCCTTGGATCCATCCGCTCGGATCACCAACGGACCCTTCATGGCGATGCGCTCTTCAGCCAATGCCAACATCTCACCACAAGCGTAGTGCTGACTCGTGGGGCCTAAGTTAGCTGAGTGAAGCGCGACCGGCAGCGTGAGCTTCCAATCGTTGCCCGACTTAGCATCCCACTGGCTGCTGGTGACTGTACAGTTCTTCACACTCATGTGATGATACTTGAAGCCAGCCCCAGCCTCGTTTGAAATCAGCATAGTGAGTGCGAATGCAATCACCGCGAGAGTTATGATACTTCGTGATCTTACGTTATGCATGGTTTCCTCCAAACTCTATTTTAAACCTCATCCCCCTGAATAAGTATTTTTAGAAGCCAAGTTCTAATCCAACTCCGCCGCCGATTCCGCCGCCGACCTGACCCTGATGTCCGTTGACGTCTGAATCCGTTGCAGGAAGTATGCTCCTCTTGCTGAAGCCATCGATCGGAATGTCGAAGAAGACGTTACCCATCACCCTCAGATATGAGATATCGCTGGTCATTGGGAAATTGAACTGAAGACCAAAACCTAGCGGAACTCCTAGGATGCCTCGTCCTCCACTGGTCGGACCAGTTGAAGAGGAAGCGAAGTTGAAGTATTCGCCACCAAACTGAAGTCCGGTCCTGAGCACGAGAGAAAGAACTTTTGCTACCGGAAATACACCTTCGACTTCCGCAAAGAGCGTTCCTCTAAAACCCGCCTTGGGTTCACTGTCTACGGAACCATTTGAAGAATAGATGCGAGAGGATATTGGAACCCCAACCTCTGCACCATAATTTATAAATAATCCTGCATGCTGTGCATCTTCTCCCATCTGAAGAAGTCGACGCTTGCCTCCAATCCTCAGCGAAACCTGATGGTCAACTCCACCACCCTTTCCGCCTAGATCGCCCATATAACTCATCGCGCCTTCGCTGAAACCATTACCGCCACCGTTGACCCATCCGGATCCGCTGTATTGATAGAGCACGCCAAGAACGAAC
>CAYWIG010000017.1:0-12923 GCA_964458295.1 uncultured Myxococcales bacterium | reverse complement strand
CCGGAATATTGCATGGTAGCGCTGAATATCCTCTGCGCTCCGTGATCCTGGCTGACATTCTAGATGGTAGCGGGGATGACATAATCATTGGACCGGACAATCCGTATCTTCACGATAATATATTGAAAAAGGAATCATATGACGCCGCTCCAGCTTCGAGCATTGTTATAATCAATGGGAGAAACAACTTTGCGGGAGTGACGATACTTGATTCAACTTTGATATCTGTATCTGTAGGTTCGGATGAGAACATCAATACCATGACGACAGGAGACATCAACGGCGATGGGCATTCGGATCTCATCATTAGCTCCAACAATCAAACGATATCAGTTTACTACGGCCCATTGCCAAATGGCGTCGATCTCAACCTATCCGATGCTAACTATGATATCAGGGGTGGCAACCCTGAGTATATGTTTGGTCATTCACTAGCTGTTGATGACGTCAATGGGGATGGCACCAATGATATAGTAATCGGCGCCCCTGCATATAGCGATCATTCAGGGGCTATTTACATTGTGCTTGGAAGCGTGGATGACGACGATTGGACGGACATAAACACAGAGGCTAACGTCTTATTCGCAAGCGGTAAAAATACTCATGACAGACTGGGAAATGATATCCTATTGCTCGACACAGATAATGACGGAGCTTCCGAGATATTTTCAACCCTGAGTGACAACAGAGTCTATAAACTAAACCTCTCATCCCTTGAGACGGAAGAGAATGAAGATAGCACTGAAGAAGCAAGCTCACAATCATCCGGTGGATGCAACTTCACTCAAACGAAATTTAACCCCACCCTATTTACACTGCTACTTTCAATCATCCTCGCCGTTGGATTCACTTATATCCCAAGATACAGGTCTAAAATAAAATCGTTTCTCATCTCGTCATAGGTTAAATATCATAATACAGACTAAACTCGAAAGGTACTGGACGCAAGCGCATCGGTAAGATCTCATGCTCCATCTTGTAATCAATCCACGTGTCGATCACATCCTGCGTGAAGACATCGCCCCTCAGCAAGAATTCATAATCATCCTTTAAGGCCGCCAACGCATTCTCGAGGGAATCTGGAACTTGCAACACACCCTTAAGCTCCTCCGGTGATAGCTTGTAGATATTTTTATCCAACGGCTGACCGGGATCGATCTTATTTTTAATTCCATCGAGGCCTGCCATCAGAATTGCGGCAAAGGCCATGTATCCGTTACATGACGGATCCGGAGTTCTAAATTCAATCCTTTTTGACTTCGGGCTTGCGGAATACATCGGTATTCTCACCGCGGCAGACCTGTTCATACTGGAATAGGCGAGGTTTATCGGCGCCTCAAAACCGGGAACCAATCTTCGATATGAATTCGTGGTCGGATTTGCAAATGAACACAGCGCCCCTGCATGCTTCAAAATTCCACCCAGGAAATGAAGCGCCATCTCCGAAAGACCACCATATCGATCGCCTGCAAAGAGAGGCTCCTTACCCTTCCACAAAGATACGTGCGTATGCATTCCGCTTCCGTTGTCATCGTAGAGAGGTTTCGGCATAAAGGTAACCGTCTTGTTGTGGCGTCTCGCTACGTTCTTTACGATGTACTTAAACCACAAGAGCATATCTCCGGTTTCAACGAGCGGTGCGTATCTCATATCGATCTCTGCCTGACCCGCAGTTGCTACCTCATGATGCTGACACTCGACATGAATTCCGATCTTCTGCATCTCGAGGACCATCTCCGTCCTGATATCCTGTTGACTGTCCGTCGGGGAAACTGGAAAGTAGCCCTCCTTATAACGAGGCTTATATCCCAAATTCTGACAGACCTCGGAACCGCTGTTCCAACGACCCTCCACGGAATCGATTCTATAGAACCCAAGATTCACCGCTTGATCGAATGCGATGTGATCGAAGATAAAAAATTCCGCCTCAGGTCCAAAGAATGCGGTATCCGCGATGCCGGTAGATTTGAGATACGTCTCGGCCTTCTGCGCGATAAATCGCGGATCCCTGGAATACGGTTCCTTCGTTATAGGATCGACGATGTTGCAGATGAGTGAAAGTGTCGATTCATTCATAAACGGATCCATCTTCGCGGTCAACGGATCCGGTATGATCAACATATCCGATGCATGAATCGGCTGCCACCCCCTGATCGATGAACCGTCAAAGCCGAATCCCTTTTCAAACGCGCTTTCATCCAATTCAGCAAGTGGAACCGAGAAGTGTTGCCATACGCCGGGGAAATCGACGAATTTAAAATCGACCATCTTTGCCTTGTTCTGTTCAGCAAGTTTTAACGCTTTTGATACCGGCATCATATTCTCCTTATAAAGTTTTATACTCCCACCGGGAGCATCGTCGTCTCCTTCGGTGAACTCAAAACCACCCTCGTCAGAGTCTTCGTCACACCATCCCACGATTGCATGATGGAGAGAAGTTCTTCGAGTATCTTCGTGTTCTTCACCCTGATCTTTAGAAGATGCGTCCCCTCGCCCGTTATCGCATGACACTCGATTATCTCATCCGTGTCTGAGACCTTCTTCAAAAAGGCATCATAGTGTTCAGATGAATCGATGGTCACCACCACAAAGGCTGTTACATCGAATCCTAGTTTATATGGATTTACAACGGCGCGGTACTCGGCGATCACTCCGTCCTCCTCGAGCCGTTTCAATCTATCGCTGATCGACGGCACCGACAGGCCGGTCGCCTCGGCAATGTCGCTTCGTTTCGTTCGACCACCCCTTTGCAGGAGATTTAGGATCGTAAAGTCAATCTTGTCGAGCTGATGGGTCTTCATTGTAACCTCATTTATTTATGGTTATATTGTATTATAACTAAATAAATAAGGCAATATATTAATTTTCTATTAATTTATAAGGTTTACAGGGATTAATTATAGATACTGTTTTAGGGCCCCAACGAAGCCTTCCAGGCGCTAACTCTTATCTATATTATACTGCCGATGGGCCGGTCTCGCCAGTCCTGATACGAACTACATCCTCCACGGTCGATATGAATATCTTTCCATCCCCTATCTTTCCGGTGGTCGCCTTGGTCTGGATGATCTTCACCAGATCCGCAGCCTTATCGTCCTCGACAACGATTTCGAGCTTTATCTTTGGCAGGAAGTCGACGACATACTCAGCGCCCCTATAAATCTCCGTATGACCCTTCTGGCGACCAAACCCCTTCACCTCGGTAACGGTGATGCCCGATATTCCAAACTCCTGCACCGCCTCCCGTACGTCGTCTAACTTAAACGGTTTTATGATAGCTTCGATCTTTTTCATGTATATCTCCATATCATGCGATCTCGCCATGTGTCGAGGGATATAAGATTGAGGCTAAGATCGAGGTTGAGGCGATCGATCTCATCCTTAACCTCAACCTCAGCCTCAACCTCAAAAGTTGACAGAACGCCTTATTTCCACTAATCACCGCGAATTCCAACTGATTTGGTCGGGGCTTCCGTCACTAGAACGTGGGCGGATAGGTAACCTGGCCAATTTGAAAATTTATTAAACACCGATTTGGTCGGGGTGTAGCTCAGCCTGGTTTAGAGCGCTACGTTCGGGACGTAGAAGCCGGAGGTTCAAATCCTCTCACCCCGACCAAATCGGTGTTTTTTTGTGCATGAGGCCGGAGGTTTACGCAGCTCTTATAAAAGCGACTGCGTCAGCAGGCGGTTTTATTAGAGATGCGGATACCCGGAGGGTACAAATCCTCTCACCCCGACCAAATCGGTGTTTTTTTGTGCATGAGGCCGGAGGTTTACGCAGCTCTTATAAAAGCGACTGCGTCAGCAGGCGGTTTTATTAGAGATGCGGATACCCGGAGGGTACAAATCCTCTCACCCCGACCAAATCGGTGTTTTTTTGTGCATGAGGCCGATGGATGTACGTACACCAATTTCGGATTGTAGGCTTTGGATTTTAGAGGGTAATCTGATCCCGGATCCCAGATGCCTGTTACATCAAAATGAATTCTATTATTCAATATAGAGTATCAGGAATCCGGTATCTGGCATCTAGATGTTCCGCAATACCCGTTGAAGTTTCTATACTTATTATAAAACACCTAGACATTTTCTCGTGCGTGCGTTAGTCGGCCCGCACATTTCAACAAAACAAATCTGGAGGGAGAAAAGATGAAAAGATTGATAGGCCTTTTGGCGTTAGCAGCTCTGCTCATATCGGTAGCAATACCAGCTTTTGCAGGCAGCGAGGATCTACAGACGGAACAGGAGGAGAAAATCGTCCTCTCGACCAAGGTTCCGGTAAGTTTCTATGGTTTTGTATCGGCCGAGGGCATGTACTCAGATTCTCAGCTCTCGAGCTTTGGAACGCTAAACAACACACCAGCTAATTACAATCGTGTAATGTCAGGATTTAACCGCGTCGTCGATGAATCGGTGGATGGAAACAATGATGCATTCATCTCAGGAACGGTTCAAAATACGCGCTTTGGTTTTGATCTCGCACCATACGATTTTGGTGGAAAGAACTTCAAGGTCGATGCGCGCCTGGAGATGGACTTCTTCAGCACCAACAATCTAAGCGTTCATTCCGTACTACCACGCATACGAAGGGCATACGCAGGCATAGGGCAGACACGCTGGCACGTTCTTATGGGGCAGGAATGGGACATCTTCTCACCGCTCAATACCGCAACGATAAACATAGGTGGAAACCTCTGGCAGCAGGGTAACCTAGGATTTCGTCGACCGCAGATCCAATTTACCTACAACCACCCCGTGATGGAGGATAGCAAGATAGAGGCGGCCGCCAGCATCAACCTCCCTGGAAACTCGATGGCGTTCAACGACAATCGAAACACGACGGGCATTCCAATGTTTCAGGGTAGGGTTGGGTTCATCCACCCAATCTGGGCTGGACCCTTCAAGGTTTATCTCTCGGCACTGTACGCACGCCATAAGAATGCAGTCGCAGGACAGGCTACCGTGAACAATTGGGGAATGGCACTTAGCATCGACGCGCCGATTCACAAATTTCTAAAGCCCATGTTTGAATTTCATTACGGCTATAGCTTGGGCTCCTTGCTATCGATTGCATCCGATACCAATAGGCAGCGCACGATATCAGGCTGGATGCAGATCAAAAGCCTCTGGCTGGACTGGCTTGAAACGAATGTAGGCTACGGCCTCGATACCCTAAAAGGGTCACAGGTCGCAGCCGGTTGGATAAAGAGAAATCAGATGGGCTTTGCTCAGGTAAGATTTAAACCGATAAGCTCATTCATAATAGGTTTGGAGTACAACTTCTTAAGGACGAATTATCAGGGCTCGGGATCCAGCAACGCAAACGCAGGGGTGCTCAATGTGCTCTATTTCTTCTAAGTGAGGAAAATCACTTATCGATAGGGGCGTTTCGACATTATGTCGCAGCGCCCCTTTATTCTTGTCTTTGCGGTGGTAATGTTATAGAGATTTCAGTTATGAAACAGCGCAAATCCATGAAAAAGAAGACCAAATCAAAAATCAAAAAGAAGAAGGGGTCTGCCAAGAAAAAACCGGCTAAATCCTCAAAGAGGACCAGCTTGAAAAAATCGATCAAGAGGAAGGCTTCCAAGAAGAAGCTTACAAAAAAACCGGCCGTGAGAAAGACCTGTAAGGGAAAGACCGCTTCCGAAGCAAAGCTCTCCAAAAATGCCTGGGAGAAGACTCTCGATTTTCTCGAGAAGGCATGGCCCGCCTCGGTGTCGAGTGATGTCGATGTCGCCTTTGAAACCCTTAGGGAGGCATTAAACGGCAAGGGCGAAAAGGGAGTGATAACGAAGGGAGCCGCTCTCACCACGAAGGGAAAGGGAGATACTTACGATTCATGGCCGCCGGAGAAGGTAGGCGTCACAAACTTCGACCCCTTGGATTTGATCAAGAGACTCATGATGGCGCAGGATATGCTCTTCCTGAGTCGACAGATCACCTATCACATATCTGCATCCTCCGAACTACCTGGCATCTGGGGGGATAGGGATAGAATTAGCCAATCATTTTCACGGTTGATCGAACATCTCGTGAGGAGAGCGGATCGTGGCAGCAGGATCGATATCAAGATTGCAAGTTTTTCGCTGAGGAATGGGCCGGGCGTTAAGATAAGCTTTGAGAGTCACGACAGGCTTTTAGACGACGTCGATAGCCAATCATTCCTCGATAGCCTCTTACACGGAACGAAGGATGAGGAGAGTGGCGTATCTCTGTACAACTGCCGTCAGACAATCCTTCACCAGAGGGGACAGATGTGGGCCGATCTTCCCAAACCGCATCACCCTCTGTACAATATCCTGCTTCCCGCATCCGAGGAAGCGGCGAAACAACCCTACTCCGAACAACAGACTTTCAAGTACGACATCGCAATTACGAACTACGCCAACGTGAGAAAGCGCTTCGGCATCAAGAAGAGTGCATCCTTGGTAACGCAGATCGAACATTACATCAGAAGCCTAGTCAGATACCCCATAGACATGGTCATGTCTTTAGGAGACAAGGGTGTCATAACGACAATCTACGAAACTCAAAAGGGTTCGGCCAACTCCGTCGCGAGCAGAATATCGCAAAGGCTCGGCAGGGAGGAGTTCCGAATTGGAAAGAGGACGGTCGACCTCATATTCCGCTATAACCTATCGCAGCTTAAACCGGGAAACATAGAGCTCCAAGAAAGTGAAAACTAAAGGAGCGCACCTAACCGATGAATTGGTATAGCCTGGCTGCCCATCTATGGTACCCCAATCTTGAAAAGGCGATCATACTGGCGGTGATCTTCATCGTTCCGTTATTTCGCCTTATCAGCTACCCCGTAGCAATTCAAAATAGATTTTTTAGAAAGCTCAACAAATATTTTGGATTATGGGAAGAGATTATATCCCCCCTAAGGAATTCCATAGGTATCTTGTTTTTAATAGGATGTGCGATATGGAACGCTCTGATTTATGTCGATATAAACAGCCCCATATTTCCAACAACATCAGTCATCTGCCTGCTGCTCATAGTCATCACCTGTCTCAACTCAATGTGGAAGAGGACCGCGTACATCAATTTAGCTGATTTTGTGGAACAATTTCCTAACATACATCCGCAGGAGTTCTTCGATCACCTGCTAAGCTCAGCGGGCATCGTAAGGAATGGGCTTCCCAAGGTGCCAAGAAAATATATGGAGCTAACCGATATCGATTTTTCCAAAAAGGCGAAGGGAGGCCGAGTTAAATTAGGCAAGCTCCTTATCGGACTATGGAGCTCTATAAAGCTTTCCCGCCTGGCCTTTCTTGTAAATAAACGATTCGGCAAGGATGTTCTGGCTGAAGTAGCACCTTCTCTCGCAACGATCTGGGCGACCAGAATTCTACAGCTCATAGAGGGAAAACTCGACATGGGGGGTTTAGAAAATCTTCCTGAAAAACGTTCACGCATCATCTTCCTCTTCACACACAAGAGTTTTCTGGATTTCGTAATTGCACCGATCATCCCAATAATCATGTCCATGCGATTCGACTCCAAGAGGAGGATTCCACTCTTCCTCTTAGCGATGGACCATTTCAAAAAGAACATCATCCTCTATAGGGTAATCGGCATTGGAAAGGTAGCTGAGGCCTTGGGGATGATCTTCGTCAACCGAAGCGACGCCGGGAACAGGAGCAGGGCTCAATCGGTGATTGAGATGGCATCGGAAAAATTGATGGACGAGGATATCGATCTGGCCATATTTCCACAGGGCACGAGGGTATACCCATATCCGCCTCAGACAGATGAGCCCTATGATGCTGGCTACTACACGGTGGGATCGAAATATCGCCTGGCGAGCGATGGCGGACATCTAAAGAAGGGGGCATCCTATATAGCCACTGATGTGGCGATATCCTCGGCCGCCTCCGGTGAATCGAAGCCCTTGGAAATTATTCCAATCGCTATAGGTGGAACAGCTAGGGCTTGCCCGAGAGGAAAGATGGGAATTAGATCAGGCGTAAGCATGAAACTTACCGTTGGAGATCCGATACTGCTCACAATATCTTCCGTAAAAGAAATTGCCAACAGGAGTGATCCTAAATTTGAAAATGATCGAATGGAATTCTCTGCAAAACTCCATAACAGAATAGATAGTTCCCTGAAGAACGTTTCAAAAATCCATTCGGAGCTGGAACGCCGTTTTTTTAAAGATATACATGATATGCTGGACCCGCTGCAGATGGATGAGGTTGCGGTAGCTATGAAGACGTGGCGAGGAGATGATTATCTCGTTCACGCTATCCTGGACTGTATCTATACATGCCCGCGGAAGAAATGGAGACAACTCCTGGGGGAATTGGCTCATAACATCTTAAACTTTACGGATCGCGATGGAATGCTGAGCTTCAAGGGTAAGGTCGCAAGTAATATACCTGGAATCAAGTGACATAGGAAAAATATATAAATGCGGCGTAGGCCAGAAGGCAGAACGCCCCTTCGATCCTACTGATACCGAGTCCGGTCTTCAAAAGCGGCAGGAGCGCGATTCCGAAGCCGAGAAGAAATAGAAATTCATTTTTAAGAAGTCCTGGGTCTACCGATATTGGTGCGATGAGACACGCAATTCCGATACCGCAAAAGATATTTATTATATTGCTGCCAACTATGTTAGCTATACATAGATCATCCTGTTTTCGAAAGGCTGCGATGGATGAGGTTGCAAGTTCAGGGAGGGATGTCCCAAGCGCAACCATCGTTATACCTATAAAAAATTCGTTGATGCCAAAATGCCTGGCTAGAAAGACAGCTGATTTGAGGAACAGATGCCCTCCCGCAATAACACCGACGATTCCAAGCAGTACCAGGACGATACCGATTCCCAAGCTGCGCCTTGAACCGACGTCCTGGCCTTCGCGTTGATTTCGCTCCCTCGCTCCCTTCCTTATCACAAAGATAGAAAATATAATCATACACAGGACAAGTATTATTCCATCGATTCTGCCGAGGGTACCATCGATGCTCATCAGGTAGAAGATCACCACCGCAAGAATCGAAATCGGGACTTCCCTCTTCACCAGTCCTTGCTCAACCTTCAAAGGTCGGATAAGCGATGCAACGCCTACGACGAGTCCGATGTTCGCTATATTGCTGCCTACGATATTTCCAAGCGCGATCGCCCCCTCCCCCTTGGCTGAGGCTATAACCGTCACGGTGAGTTCAGGGACCGAAGTTCCAAAGGCCACAAGGGTGAGTCCGATCAATGCGGGCCTTACGTCGAAACTTCTCGCTACGCTGCCGGCTCCCCTGACCAGGGATTCGGCGCCAAAATACAGAATACCCATCCCAAAGATGAGATATAACCACATAACCCACATATGCGTCGAATTTATCAATGGACGAGGATAATGCAATCGATCAGTTGGTGGTCATCTACCCCTTGCACACCCCATCCATGGAGGATAGTGTCCCAGACCAAGGAGGAAGAGCCATGAGGAAAAGAGTATTTTTCGCATCAATCGTTCTGTTGATTGCAATACTATCGATCGTCTTTGAAATGCCAAAATCGCACGCGGGCTATGAACCGGATTCCAACGCCCCAAGGTCCAACGTGCCCAGTAAATACAAGTGGAACACCTCCGTCCTATTCAAGAGCGATGGCGCCTGGAGTGGAGCATTCAGGGCCGTGGAGAGGGGGGCAAGCGAGCTTCAATCCTATAAGGGAAAGTTAAACGATGCCGTCGAATTAAAAAGATGCTTAGATGCCTTCTTCGATGTAAAGCTCAAACTCTCCTACGTCAGCCTCTACGCCGAGTTGAAGGTAGCGGAAGATAAGGAGGTTGAGCGTTACCAAAAGATGTTCCAAAGAACGCAAAATCTTTCCAAGGACTTCAACACCAAGACCTCGTTCATACTTGAAAGCATCTTACGGATGGATGATCCATCTATGAACAGACTTCTTGCTGATAACAACCTTAGCATCTATAGAGGTGCGATCGAGGATATGAGAAGAAGGAGATCGCGCATCATGGATGAGGAGACCGAAAGGATCCTCAACATGGCTGGCGATATCCTCTTCTCATCCAGCTGGCTCACCTCGGACATCGAACTGATATTCAAGGCCGTGATGAGGGATATCAAGTTTCCTAAGATCAAGGACGAGGAGGGAAAGCTGGTACAGCTCAACCTCTCAAACTATTCGAAATATCGTGCATCTAAAGATCGTGCTGTAAGAAAGGGAGCGGTTGATGCGTTTTTAGGATCTCTCAAAGAATATCAAAATATATTCGCCGCGGCCCTAGCAGGCGAGATGAAGAGAGATGTCTTCTTCGCCGAGGCGAGAAAATATGACAAGACGATTGCGGCATACCTGGACGTCGACAACATCGACCCCAAGGTCGTCGACAACCTGATAAATACTATTCATTCAAACTTGAGGCCGCTGCACAGATACGTCGCCTTGAGGAAGAAAATTTTAAAGATACCGAACATACATCTCTATGACTTATATACTCCGATAATAAAGGAAGTTGAAACAAACGTTCCCTACAAAGAAGGATCCAAGATGGTTTTAGAATCCTTAAAACCGCTTGGTGACGAATATGTGGGAATAGCTAAAAAGGTACTCGCTCCAGGCAGCGGTTGGATCGATCTCTATCCGAGCAAGGGAAAACAGAGCGGTGCGTTTTCAGCGTCAGTCTGGAATATACATCCCTTTATCAAGATGAACTATCAGGACGAAATAGATGATGTCTCCACCTTGACCCACGAGCTTGGACATACGATGCACAGCTATCTAAATATGAAGGCGCAGCCGTATGTGAACTTCGGTTATTCCACGTTTACCGCTGAGATCGCATCCACATTTAACGAGACTCTCCTCAATAAATATCTCACAAAAAAATACAAAGATGATGACAACATGCGCCTCTATATACTAGGAAATCTCCTCGAACAGATCCGCACCACGATCTATCGCCAAACGCTCTTTGCCGAGTTCGAAAAGAAGATACACGAATTTGTCGAGGCGGGCACTCCAATCACTGCAAAGCTTTTAAATAAGACCTATATCGGTTTGATTAGAAAATATTACGGCCCCGGTTTTACGATAGACAAGGACGATGACGCTGAGTGGGCGTTCATTCCGCATTTTTATTACAAATATTACGTCTTCACATATGCTACCGGGCTCTCGAGCGGAATCGCCCTTGCGACGGATGTGCTAAAAGAGGGTGAGTCGGCCCGGAAAAAATATATCAACATGTTAAAGGCCTCCTCGCACACACCTCCACTGGAGATCCTTAAAATGGCGGGCGCCGATCTTACAAAACCACATGTGATAAAAGCAGCTGCAAAGCTGATGAACGAAACGATAACCGAGATTGAAAAGATAATCGCCAAGAGGAAATAGTTTTTGAAAGACTAAACGCTTGAGCTAGCACAATACGATCTTACCGCCCTGACGCCATCCGAAAACGGCGTTAAGAATTGGATCCCGAATGATGCGGAGACGTCGGTTCTCTCAAGATGCCTTATCCTGGCCATCGCCGAAAGATCCCTTCTGCCGCTTATATCGAAAACAACCTCAACCATGGATTCACTTGAGATATCAGAATCATCCGCATTTACCAGCATGCCGCATTCACTGACATTGATCGCCTCCGCCATTATAAACCGCCCGGAATGCCTTAGGATGAGCGGCAACTTAATCTTAAACCTGCTATGACGTCTCATATCCTGCATATATGTACAATATAATCTTTGTGCACAGGCACTTGCAACCGCAAAAAAGATCTCGCCAAGGCTTGACCAAAAACACTCCTTAATATAGTCACTTATGCATGACTGAACTTATAGATATCGATTTTTCCATCGAGGAGGACGCTCTAATTCAAGGTCTTCTAGACGCCAAGGGAAAGAGGGTTGAGGTGATAGCGTTTGGTATTTTCTATTCTGGAACCTTGAGCGAGGTCGATGCCGATCGCGGAACGATCGCCATAATGGATGACGAGGACAGGGCGATCATCGAGATTGAAAGGGTCGAATCCTTTTCGATAGTAATGCCATGAAAAGATTTTCATACATCCTCACAGCCATCATCCTCATCGTCTTCGTCAGATTTGAGCTCTCAGCCCAACCCGTCGAGTCATCATACGGCGGACAGACCAAATTTAAGATCGTCCTGTTGGGAACGAGACATCGTTCCGATATTGAATCTATAATACGGAGCTTGATGAAATCACCTTTGACCGAGCGAATAGTTCCAACTGCTATATCCCAGGATCGCCTCGAATACGAAGGAACCTACACAGGAAGCGAGCAATCGTTTGTCGCTGATATCAGAGGGCTCGCCATGAACCGCTTCAACATAAATGAATCCAGAGGAAGTGGTGGCGAGGTGCTGATCACACTGAAGACCAGCGAGCAGCTACGTCCCGGAGCGGCGACTGAGATCGCCGCGCTAGGTGCCGACGGGTACACTACGTTTATTCTCAGCGGTGACAACCGCACCCGCGTCAACCATCTCGCGGCGATGGCAAAAATCCCCGTCGACCGCGCCATCGCCGATGCCACACCTGATAAAAAGGCTGCGTGGCTTTCGCAAATCGATGACGGCAACACCATATTTATTGGCGATGGCGTTAACGATGGCCCCGCGATAGGTGTCGCACATTGCTCTGGAACTCCCGCCGTGGACCGTCCTTTTATCGGCACACGCAGCGATTTTTTCTATATCAGCGCTGGTCTGGCACCAGTCCGGCTCGCACTACGCATCGCGGCGGCGCTGGGCCGGGTTAACCGTACTAATATCGCTATGGGCATCGCCTATAACGCCAGCGCGGTCTCGCTCGCCTTGCTTGGGTTGATGCGACCGTGGCTCGCCGCAGTGTTGATGCCGGCCAGTGCGTTGTCGCTGATTTGGCTGACTCGTTTTCGTCTTTCTGCGGGGAGGATACTATGGAAGTC
>CAYWIG010000016.1:0-13419 GCA_964458295.1 uncultured Myxococcales bacterium | reverse complement strand
AAGGCCCGAGACCTCCTCACGCAAAAGCTCGATATAATAATCATTTATCCAATCCGCCACGAACTTATTGGGGACGACGAGACAGAAGGAGCCATCCTTTATCTTCGCATCAGATATTGGAGAGAACCAGGTGGTATAGTTTAACTCACTGATTTTATTCTTAATATTACCTTTAAGCTGCTCTAAGAGATTATCCATTGATATCGATTCACATGTTTATCCACAGCTGTGGATAAGTGGTGTATAAGCCATTTCAAAGTCACAAAAAACGCAGAATTCGTTCTTATTTCGATTTGGAGGGTGTTTGCAAGGATAAATGACAAAAAGTTTGCCTGTGGAAAACTCCTATGATTAAAAAGGTGTTACCTAACTATTTGTAAACTTTAAGTCTTTGGTTTGGCAACAAACCCTTGACTCTCATGGGGAATCATGGCTGTATGCACGCGTCATGAGGCGGCCAAGAGGCCGTCATTTTTTAACTTCCCCGGATATGGGGTGGTCGAAAGAGAAAAATTAGAAATTTATAGGAAGGTGATGTATGAAGAGGACATATCAGCCGAGCAACAAGAAGAGAAAGACGAAACACGGATTTCGCAGCAGAATGAAGACCAAAGCCGGAAAGAAGACGATCGCCCGCAGGCGCTCCAAGGGCCGTGCGAAGCTTTCGGTCAGCAGCGAGAAGTAGATGAGGGATGAAAAACTTAAGTTTTTCAAAATCATCGAGGATCATCAAGGCGGAAGATTTCCTAAAGGTTAAGAGAGACGGTGTTTCGGCTAGGACGAGGGGGCTTATCATCTCCTGTTTGCCTGGTCATAGGAGACGCTTAGGTGTAGTCGTTTCACGAAAAGTTGGGAATGCCGTTCAGAGAAATAGATTAAAGCGCGTAACCAGGGAATTTTTCAGAATCGAAAGGAAGAGATTTCCTTCCGGCGACAATGTGGTAATAATGTCGCCCGCTGCATCAAAGCTCGACAATGCACAGGTCAAAGGAGAGCTCGTACGGGCACTCGACAAGCTGGGTGAAATGATCGACTAGATATGGTGAAAAGTGTTTAAACGATCCGCGCTGGCATTTATTTCATTCTATAGGATGGTGCTTTCGCCAATCCTTGGTGGTTTAGGTGCGAACTGTAGGTTTCATCCTACCTGTTCCGACTACGCGAGGGAGGCCATTCAGAGGAAGAGTGCACCAAGGGCAATAGAGCTCGTGTTTAAACGCCTGATTCGTTGCGGACCATGGAACCCTGGTGGTGTGGATGAGGTTCCGAATTAAACGGGGGAGATATAGATGAAGACAGAATATCGTACATTATTGGCCGTCGTTATCTCGGTAATTTTTTTCATCCTTTGGTATACGGTGATAAACCCTCAGAAGAATACTGAAACGGCAAATAAAGGGGATGTCGCAGCGGAGACGAAGGCCTTAGATGCTGCTAAGGGGGAAGTTGAAAAGCCGGAGGAGAAAATCCCGGAGGCCAAAAAGGAAGTCGTCGCAACAAAGAGCAGCGATCCTCAGGCCGACCTCCCGGCAAAGACCTGGTCGATGCAAAATGACCTGGTGAAGATTGATTTTACGAGCGACGGCGGAATCCCCACCAGCTGGTTGACGAAGGACTATCACACGAAGACCGACTCAAAGAGTCCCTTGATAGACTTAATAAAGGACGGGGACGAAGTAGTCCCTGCTCTGGCGCTTTCATTTGAAGATGCCGACTTTCAATTTCCAGAAAACCCGAAATACGAGATGATATCGGCGGACGAAAGTCACGTCAGTTACAGATGGCGCTCAAAAGAGGTCGAGGTCGTAAAGACGGTAAAGATTAATCCGGGCAGCTATCTCGCGGAAGTCACGACGAGCATTAAAAATATCAGCAACAAGACCTTAAAGGGAAAGCCGACGCTCAAGTGGGGAGGGAAAAATCTTCCGGCGAAGGGCGGGGGTTTGTTCGGCTTCATGAAGCAGCCGCAGATAGATAGCGCCACGCCAATATATTACATGGATGGCGAGGCTCATCGTGAAAAGAGTGTGGCGAAGATAGGAACGCTAAACGAGAACGTCGGCTCCGTCTATTGGTCAGGGCTTGAGAGCAGATACTTCTTATCGGCGATTGTCCCACGAACACAGGGTATGGGAATTGCTGCGGAGTATGGGGCGAACCCAGTTAAGGGCGAGGCGCCGGGCACCATGGGCGTGTGGGCCGGCATCTCCATGCCATCTGTCGTGATACCTATTGGAGATACGGAGACGTCGAGTTTCTCCGTTTACGTGGGGCCAAAGGATATCAACCAACTGAAGGCGGTTGGAGTCAACCTGGAGAAGTCTATCGACTACGGTTGGTTTACCGTAATCTCAGTTCCGATCCTCTACCTACTTCACTTCTTCTATAAGATCATTCACAACTATGGCGTTGCGATAATTTTACTTACGATCTTTGTGAAGCTTCTTCTGCACCCCATCAATGCGAAGTCACTTAAATCGATGAAGGCGATGCAGAAGGTTCAGCCACAGCTGAAGGAGCTTCAGAAAAAATATAAGGATGACAAGCAGCGGCTGAATCAGGAGACGATGGCCCTCTTCAAGGCGCACAAGGTAAATCCGATGGGCGGATGCTTACCCATGCTCGCACAGTTTCCCATTTACATCGCACTCTATAAGGTTCTTTGGAATTCGATCGAGCTTTTTCACGCGCCCTTCTTCTGGTTCTACAGGGATCTCTCCGCGCCGGATCCGTATTATATAACTCCAGTTCTTCTTGGCCTCTTCATGGTTGCGCAACAGAAGCTCATGCCATCGACCAGCGCCGACCCGACACAGAAGAAGATGATGATGCTCATGCCGGTCATGTTCAGCGTCTTCAAGCTCTTCTTACCGGTCGGTCTCGTTGTCTACATCCTCGTGAACACGGTGATGAGCGTCACACAACAATACCTCTACAACAAAGGCATTAGGATGAGGGATCTCATCCGGGGTAAGGGGCAACCTTCAAGCATATAACCTTATCCGACAAACCTTTTTCAAACCCCTGGGGCTGGGAAAAGGTTGTGGTAAAATGTTTCACGTGAAACATTTTCCATTTCGTTATTAATTAAGTGACATTATGAGTGTTTCTGAAAGCGACTAGGTTGTTCGACTAAACCAATTTCAACCCCTGGGGCTGGAATTGGTTTTTTTGAGAGACGTTGGCTATTATAATCCGCAAACAATCAGAAGACCACAGATTGCTATGGTGGCACCTGCCAGCGCATGTGAATAACGTTCGATTTTTTTTATGGGGACGAAGCTGATTCCTAGCGAGCCTATGAAAACGGCGATCATCATGGTCGTTATTGTAACTACGGCAAATACAATCGTTACGAAGGCGAGCCCCAGATAGCTCTTGGTGGCTGCGGGATACATCAAAATAGGAATGAGCGGTTCGCACGGGCCGAATACGAAAATTGTAAAGAGCACCCACGGTGTGATACTTTTCTTTTCAGACGAATCGTGCACATGCATATGTTTGCCGTTATGTGTATGTTCATGTTGATGGTTAGATTCTTCCGAACTGAAATGCGCATGTGTATGTGGTTTATTTCTGATCGCACGACGAAGTCCCCATACAAAATAGGCGAGTCCAAACGCTATGAAGAGATATGCGGCGATGTCACCGCGCACGCTTTCAATTGAAACTAGCCTGCTAAGGGCCACCCCAAGCGCCACGCCAACGAAACCGAGGACGACCGAGCTCCCGACGTGTCCCAATCCACAGAGGAACGTTATAGTAGCGGTCTTGGGTTTCGACCAACCCCTCGCCTTAGACATAACTATAAATGGAAGATAGTGGTCAGGGCCCATAAGCGTATGGATAAATCCTATCGAGGCAGCAAGACCTGCCAGGGCCATTATCGTCGTTTCCTGCGGCATGTTTTCTCCTATTGTTTAATCTCGGCGGCACCTTCAATCGAGGACGTTATATCTTCAACCGAACGCTCAGGATAGGCTATGAGGTTGGTTACGATGCCCTCGATGAACTTCGACGGTATCTTTCTGTCTTCGCAAATAGCGATGAGCTTTGCCCAGCGATCGTCGGAAATTTTATCCAACTCCACGCCCTGCCTCTTTAGGCTTCTCACGGTTTGGCCGAGGATCCTTCCGACGAGCTTCATGTTTCTGCCCTCCTTGTGAAGTTCGTCGATCAGGGCGATGTGATCTGAGATGGCAAGACTCTTCAATGTGTCTTCAGGAACGCCATATTCCAAAAATCTTCTTTCTACGGCGTAGGTTGGCTCAGGCAGCGAGCCTTCGATTTCGGAAACGCGTTTGCGAACGATCTTTACGGGCGGATGGTCCGTATCGGGATACATCCTATCCGCACCGGGGAGAATTCTTTCAAAGTCGGAGAGGCCATTTCTGAGCGCCTGTCTGGTTTCACACGGAACGCCGGCAAAGGCTTCGAGTAGGCGATCACGGATTTCGTTGACTGCAGTTATCGTATCAGCTTCGGGCCCCCACACGACTATGCCGACGTCAGAATCATCATCGCCGAGTTTCAAAGAGAGCTTCAGCGTTTTCATATCGATGTGATTTCTCGGATATTCCGGATAGCTGTCGGTATGATAAATGTTTGGAATTTCGTCGAGACACGCGATCACGCGAACGCGTCCGGCGAGCTCGGATGCGAATGTTCTACCGGGTTGTGTGGGGTAATTTAAAATTCCGGATAACTTTTCGAATTTGATTCCGCGAATGCGATGTCCTTTTTGGATCGCATCCTGAATCGATGGCGATGCAGAGTTTCTCAGATCATCCGTAAGATCGCGATCGAAAAACTTTAAATTCTCCTTCGTGAGCTTTCTCTTTTTCAGTTCCTTCCGAATATCGAGCAGCGCCTTTTGACGGAGCGCTTCGGTCCTCGTCAATGCGGGAATGAGTTGATATCTCGGAACGCCCTTGATTTCGACGCGCGAACCCCCTTCTATCGATACATTCACATCCTGACGAACAGCACCGATTCCCCTTCTGACATGTCCCGTAGCGCGCAGAAGCCTTCCTATGTGACGCACGCCCTCTCCTGCCTCCTCCGGCGTTTTAAAACACGCGTCGGTAACGACCTCGATGAGCGGCATGCCGAGACGGTCAGTTCTAAATTTTATGAGATGCTGATCGTCTGAGACCTCGCGGCAGCTCTCCTCCTCTATAGAGAGTTGAGTTACCCCTACCTCCTTATCGCCGAACGGAATCCTGCCGTTTATTCCGACGATTCCAGTTCTTTGAAATCCCGTCGGTATGGAACCATCGAGATACTGTTTTCGTGCGATATGCATCTCATCGACGATCGAACATCCGGTGAGAAGCGCTATTTCGATCGCGATATCGAGTGCATCCTGATTTATCGGAAATGGGGGGGTGTCGTCCATCTCATATGTGCAGACCGACTCCTTGTTCAGTAGATAGAGGATGTCCTTCTTCGTCTTGAATTCCATCAAGGCGCAGCCGTCGTATACGCCCATCTCGGAGAGCGTGGGACGCATGTGACGCAGGACTTCGGCATGGTGGTCGGTCGAATAAAATCCGGCGGGGCACCTGCAGAAGAGCTTCTTTTTGGTGAGGAGCTGCTGATGGATCTCCATCCCACATTTGAAGCCCAATTTTTTCATCTCATCTGCCATAGGGTCGCTTAGATAGGCCAAAAGAGGTTGACAACGCAAGGAAAAACAAATGGTTATGCTATTCAAAAAGCGGGCAACCTTTTTTGATATTCCACGAAAAAAGCATGGGTATAGGATGGAATTTTGGGTAGCATCTGCATAGGGGCGATCGAATTTGGTTTGTAGGAGGCAAATATGGCGAAGGGCGACGCATCGATGACATTTGGAGGTTCCTGCAGGGCGGACAGGGAGGTCAGACAATCCATCGTGAGAAATACTGACGCTTACTGCAGGGCGAACAAGAAAGGTCACGAGGCGAAAATCCTCGATGTAAAACCAGGCAAACGCCACAAATCGACGGACGTCTATAAATGCGTCGACGGACGTTTTGAGGCCTGGGTCAAGTTTCGTTGTAAATAACCTCTTTATTTTTAAACCGTTACAAGCCCCAGGGGCTTGTAAAAGGTCGGCCGAATAATAATACGCATCTATAGGGGAATGGTCGTCCGGAGTTGACTTCCCCCTCCCCCCATGTCAAACAGCCCGCCATGTCCGAAGATAAATATAAAGGATATCGCGATCCTGGGCTTACCGTGCTGAAGAAGTATGATATTGCCGTGTGGGATCGTGTCGAGATTGAAACGACGAAGGGATTATTCACCGGACTCATCCTTCCACGCTCCAGAACTGAGGATGCGGAGCATATCGTTATAAAAATGCCAAGCGGCTACAACACCGGCGTCCATGTCGATTCGATCACGAAGATAAAGAAGACGGGTAGGCGTGAGGGAAACTATGCGATTCCAGAGAAGGAGTTTCCGTACGATAAACGCAAGAAGAATGTGACGCTCCTCGGTACTGGTGGCACTATAGCATCGCGGCTCGACTATACGACAGGTGCGGTAGTCCCCGCTTTTTCTCCGGGTGAGCTATACGGTGCGGTGCCGGAGCTAGCTGATATCTGCAATCTTACCACGAAAAAACTCTTTGGCGTCTTTTCCGAAAACATGGGACCGGAACAGTATGTCGTTCTCGCAAAGGAGATCGGAAGGTTAATTCGCGAGGAGGATATAGACGGTATCGTCATAGGACACGGAACCGATACTATGCATCATACGGGATCGGTACTTTCCTATATGATTCAGAATACCCCTATTCCGATCGTGCTCGTTGGATCTCAGCGCTCTAGCGATCGTCCAAGTTCGGATGCTGCTCGAAATTTGATCAATGCGGTTTATACAGCGGCGCATTCCGATATCGCAGAGATCATGGTCTGTATGTTTGGTCCGACATCGGATGACTACGGGTTGTTGCACGTGGGAACGAGAGTCAGAAAGATGCATTCGAGCTATCGCTCAACCTTTAGAACCCTTTCAGATGTTCCGATCGCGATGGTGTGGCCGGACCGCTATGTTCCTCTTCGTGAATATAAAAAAAGGAGGAAGGATAAAGATGTAACTATCAATCCCGCATACGATGATAGGGCTACGATACTATACTACTATCCTGGGATGAGGCCTGACGTCGTAGATTCGCTCGTCGATAACGGTTACAGGGGTATCGTTATCGCCGGCACGGGACTTGGTCACGTAAACTCCGCATTGAATGCGTCGCTCAGGCGAGCAGTCGATAAGGGTATTACCGTTGTGATGACCGTTCAGACGCTTTGGGGTTATGTGCATATGAATGTCTACGATGTAGGAAGATATCTGTTGGAACTCGGCGTGATTCCCTGTGAGAACATGTTGCCCGAGGCCGCTTACATGAAACTCTGCTGGCTCCTTGGTCAGACGCAGAATCAGAAAGAGATTAAGGAGAAGATGCTCACTCCAATCGCTCACGAAATTACCGAACGCGAACCACACAACGGCTATCTCGTATACCAGGGCGGCATTCCAGAGGTTGAAAAATTCCTCTCCACATACAAGAAATAACCGTTACAAACCCCAGGGGTTTGAAAAGGTTTAGTCGAATAATAGTTTTTTAAGGATTCCCAAATCCCTTTGATGGTCGATTTGATCGTTTATAAATTTTCTGTATGAATCGGGCGATATATCCAGAAGTCGATCATAGGCGCACAGTCGATCGGATGCCGGCGTCATCTTCAAATATTCCCTGTAGGAGGAGTATTCCCAGTCAATAGGAGTTGTTACTAGCGCTGCGGTCGTGGGATTTATATGTAGGTATCTCGTGAGGTGTAGCAATTGTTCATCGGTTGCGACAGGAACGTTTTTAAATGGAGCCTCCCAAAGTGGCCCCTTCCTCTTGTGTCTTTTGTTGAAATAAAGCGAATAGCTATCCTGAACTTTCATCATAAAATCGGATATGCCGCCGTCCCGGAGCTGTTGTAAGATTAAATGAAAGTGTGTCGGCATTAGGCAATATGCGATTATTTTAATATGCTTATCTTCAGAGTATATATCGGAAAATGAAACAGCACTTTTTAGATAATGGGAAAAACTGCATCCAGTTTTTCTAAGGCGACAGAAGTTTAAAAGAGATCTCATTCTTTCGAACTCGACGGCATTGTTGAAAATTATGTAACCCGCAATGCTCCTGTTAAAAACGTGATAAACCCCATCAGTGTAGAGCGGATTTTTTCGTATTGGCATGCAGATCTTAACTGCAATTACAGTACCAAAAAAACTTATTAGATTATGAGGGTCGTCCTTTTGTAGGTGCATCGAATTGGAGCAGTGGCTGTGCAACCACTACAACCCCAGGGGTTTGAATGGTTGCTGGAAAAGACTTTACTATTTTTTCTCAAGCATTCAAAATTCATTCCGTGAAAGACAAAATTAAAAAATATTATGAATTGTTGGTGAAGTGGAATGAGAAGGTTAATCTCGTGTCCATTTCCGATGAAGAGGAGTTCGTTCGAAAGCATGTGAGGGATACGGAGAAAATTATTCCTCACCTAAAGGGCGTAGGCACGTTGGTCGATCTCGGTTCTGGTGCAGGCCTGCCTGGTATTCTAATCAAAATATTAAAGCCAAAAATCGATGTCACACTTGTCGAGGCTACGAGGAAGAAGGTTTCATTTTGCGAGGAAGTTGTTAGATCGTTGAAATTAAAGAACATATTGCCCATTTGGGGACGGGTAGAGGATGAGGGGCTGATGAGGGGGCTTGGCGCCTTTGATGCGGTCGTTTCGAGGGCAACCTGGGAATTAAAGAAATATGTAATAATTGCAGGTAGATATGTGGGCTCAGGGGGAATCTGCATCGCCATGAAGGGAAGTAAGTGGGCGGAAGAGCTCCAGGAAGCCGCCAATGTTATTGAGGAGTCCAATTTCGAACACATTTCGACTGAGGAGTATGAATTGGATGGGGGCGAAAAACGTGCAATTTTGGTCTTCAAAAAGGGGTCATTTTTGGCACCTTAAGAGGTATAACCACATGATATTATTGGAATATCGCAAATTGTTTCACGTGAAACAATTTGTTTCTTCGGCGGATTAATTTGGCACACTTGTTGAATGCTTCACGTAAAAAAATTGAGTTTTGAGGATGTCGACGATCTAGATCTTGCCTGATTTTAATAATCGTTTGCCGGTTTCATAATAGCCCCCTAATCTGCTTGCACTTTCCAGAGATTGGAAATAGATATCATGAAAACAGGGGAGTCAAATATGGCTGAGATCATTGCCATCTGCAATCAAAAGGGCGGAGTCGGTAAGACAACGACATCTATAAACCTCTCGGCCGCGTTAGCCGCAGCAGAACGTAGAACGCTCCTTATAGACCTTGATTCTCAAGGGAATGCAACGACGGGTCTCGGATTTGATAAACATAAAGTTGAAAGTAGCATCTATAATGCTCTTATTGATGGGGTGGATATTACATCGATCCTCCTCCCTACCGACCTTAAATACCTAAAAATAGTTCCTTCAAATACCTCTCTAGTGGGGGCGGAGGTGGAGCTCGTCGGAGTCGTTTCACGTGAAACACGCCTGAAACATCTCCTTCATTCCGTTCAGGACGAGTTTGATTACATCATAATCGACACCCCACCCTCCCTGGGTCTCTTGACTCTAAATGCGCTTTCGGCTGCTAATTCGGTCATCGTTCCAGTTCAGTGCGAATATTATGCACTCGAGGGCATTGCCGATCTCCAGAGAACCATCAGCTTGGTTCAGGATAGAATTAATCCGGACTTGAGAATCTCCGGAATTGTTCTGACGATGTTTGATTCACGAAACAACCTTTCCCATCAGGTTCTCACCGAGGTAAAAACACACTTCAAGGAGGTTGTATTTCATTCTGTGATTCCAAGAAATGTTCGGCTGAGTGAGGCCCCGAGTTACGGAAAGCCCATATTGTTATACGATGTTAATTCCAAGGGGGCGGCAAGCTATTTTGAATTAGCAAAGGAGATTCTGATATCCGAAGAGGGAAGCGCAGGAAAGGGCTTATCAGCGGAGACGTCCCATAAGGCGCATGGCGAGGCTGAACCACAAACTAATTATAATCAATAATAACAAAGAGATGGAGGAGATCGATGCAATTAAAAAGAGGACTTGGAAGGGGTTTGGAGTCGCTTATTCCACCTCCTATTGAAGCAGGCGGCGAGGCCGACAGAAAGATGCGAACGCTACCTGTTGGGCAGATAGTTCCTAACAGACTACAGCCTCGGACCGTCTTCGACGAAGAGAAGATTCGAGAACTTTCGGATTCAATCAAGGAACAGGGTATCATTCAACCCTTGGCGGTATCCCCCATCAAGGATGGGAAGTATGAGTTGATCGCTGGAGAGAGAAGATTGCGCGCGGCAAAACTCGCAGGACTAAGTGAGGTTCCTGTATTTATAAAGACAGTTGATGACGAGCAACTGCTGGCGCTATCCCTTCTTGAAAACATTCAAAGGGAAGATTTAAATCCAATAGAGGAATCGAGGGCGTATCAGGAACTGGTTGAACAGTTTGGTCATACGCAGGAGGAGATTTCTAAGATACTTGGAAAGTCGAGAGTGGCGATTGCGAACAGCTTGAGACTTTTAAAGCTTCCACACCTCATACTGGATGATGTTGCGTATGAACGATATTCATCCTGTCATGCGAGGGCGCTTCTGTCGCTCGGCAGTCTTCACGATCAGCTGAAGTTTCGCGAGAAGATGATGCACGAACTGTCTAGCGTTCGAGATATCGAACGTATGGTTCATGAGTATAGGAATGGAAAGAAAAAGAAGGCGAGGAAGAAGGCGGCGCTCTCGGCACATATGAATGATCTTGTTGAAAAGATGAAGCAGGTTTTGGGTACGAAGGTAAAGATTAAGCATAGGGGAAGCGCTGGCAAGGTGGTGATTGAATATTATAACGCGCAGGATTTGGATCGCATATTCAGATCCATAGTAAAATAAGGAGGAAGTTATGGCTAAGCACGAAACGACCGAGGGAAAGATAAACGGGCTGATCGATAGGGGTTGTAGTATGGAGGGGAGGCTCACCTTCGATGGTGCCGTTCAGATCAATGGTGATTTTCGTGGAGACATTATTTCAGATGGAACTCTCGTCGTAGGACCGGAGGCGAAAGTCGAAGGCAACATTCAAGTTGGGTCTATGATTATCGAGGGAAATGTCGAAGGCGTTGTGGAGATCAAGGGTAAGATGGAATTAAGGCGTGGCGGCAAGCTGGTTGCGAATATCAACACGCCTTCCGTTATGATCGAAGAGGGCGCAACTTTCCATGGACAGTGCGCGATGCTCTCCGATTCCGGCGCAAAGGTCGTAGGTGATCAGACCGTAATGCAGCAAGATGCGGACGCAGGAGAAGATGGCGATTCGCTGATGATGTGATTGAGCAATGAATAAAATCATTATTCGACCAAACCGATTCCAACCCCAGGGGTTGAAATCGGTCACGTCTTATAAATAAGTCTTTGGGGAAATTGGGGGAGAGATGCTTCTTAAGGTATCGTCAGAGATACACCTTTTGCCTGACTGGACGCTCTTCGTTCAGTTGGGTATCTTTTTGGTCGCATCCCTCGTGATGTATATTCTCATGGTTCGCCCAATAATTCGCATTCTGAACACCCGAAAGATGTATACGATCGAAGCGGAGACAAGTGCACAGCGGATCCAGCTGGAGGCCGAGGCCTTAACCAGGGAAAGGAAGGAGACAGTCGAGGGCGCGCTCGACAAGGCTCACCTTGAGAGAAAGGAGCTTGTGGACGAAGCAAGGAGAAGGGCGGGGGAGCTCAAGTCGAACGCAAAGAGGGATGCTAGGCTCCTGGTGGACGACACTGAGATCTCTATAGATTCATCGGAGAGAACAGTATTCGACGAGATGAATTTTCAGGTTGAGCATCTTGCGAGCAAAATCATCGAGAAGGTTTCGGGCTGACGGAGTCACCATGAGCATAAAGATGCAAATAGCCTTTGGAGCGATAAACTTTTTCTTATTCTTGGCGCTGCTCTACCTGATGCTAAAGCCGATCGCGCGTGAATTCTTCTACGCCAGGAGGGAGAGGATAAAGAGAAACATCGCCCAATCCGCATGGAAGCTCCGGCGCGCAAAACAGCACTACAAGGAAGCCAGGGAAGAATACGACAACCTTTCGAACGATGTCTCATTGAGAAAAGAGGCGATAGCCATCGATTGCGAAAAGGAATGCCGATCGATCAAGAAGGATGCGGAGTACCATTGCGACTACCTAATCATGGAGGCGAGAAAGGTTGCAGCCGATGACATGAAGGAATCTTCCGACATGATCAATAGAAAACTTGTTCGCGAGGCCGTCCGTAGGGCTATGAAGAAGCTCTCCACGGATGAATATGCCAAGACAAATCGAACTACGATAGAGAGAGGCCTAGACGATCTGAGGATTGAAATCAGCGGCGGAAAGCTTGTGGAAAACATAATAGACTCAAAGGGCGAAGTGTTCATACAATGAAAAGGACCAAACTCATAGTTAGGAATTATGCCTCCTCGGCATTTAATATTGCGGTCGATGCTGACCAGCTGAATTATCTCGCCAGAGATGTCGATATGTTGCAGGACTTGATCGCCGGTGAAAAAGATTTTTTAAGAGCTCTAGACGATGAGTTTGTCAATAAGAGGAAAAGGCTTTTCGTAATAGATGATATTTCAGCAAGGCTTGAACTTCTCGATACGACTAAAAACCTTCTCAAAATTTTGGTGGAGGATGAGAGGATTTTACTTCTACCTGAAATCATCAAGGACTTCGAAAGGCTTTTCTCCGAACATAAAAACATTTTTGTCATAGAGGTTGCCGTAACGAATGAGGACGACGTCAAGAAGTTGGAGAAGGATTTGAAGCATATGTTTAAGGAACATTTTAAAGATGAATGCGGCTTTAAATTTAAATTTAAGATTGATAGCAACCTGGTGGGTGGATTTGTTTTGAATGCGGGCAGCTACACGTTCGACGCCAGCATCAGGAACAAGCTAAGGGGTTTGGAGAGGGATCTGATCGGCAAGGATATTTAGCCCACAACCGCAAAGGCGTTTTCGGATGGATATAAAGATAGATGAAATCAGTAAAATAATTAAGGAGAGAATCCGCGACTATGATCTCTCCTCGAAGCCTGAGGAGACCGGCGTCATCATATCTGTAGGGGACGGAATAGCAAATGTGTATGGATTGAGAGGCGTGATGTCCGGCGAACTCGTCGAATTTCCGCACGGCGTCTTTGGAATCGCATTAAACCTCGAGGAGGATATTGTAGGTATAGCGGTGATGGGCGATGACTATCTCTTAAAGGAGGGGGATGAGGTTAGGAGGACGGATAGAATCGCCAGCACGCCGGTAGGTGAAAAAATTGTCGGAAG
>CAYWIG010000015.1:0-13544 GCA_964458295.1 uncultured Myxococcales bacterium | reverse complement strand
GGTAAGAAGCCAGCAGGTAAGAAGCCAGCAGGTAAGAAGCCAGCAGGTAAAAGCGGGTTTAAGTGCAGTATGGGTTTTAAAGCCTTATCTGCAATGCCTGCTGCCAGATTTAGAAGGTATCAAACTTGGAAACAAGCAAACTGCAAATAACAATTACATAGACTGGATTCTTTAAGAAAGATTTCAAGGAGGAAGTTATGATAAGTGCTGGAAAATTAAGCCCCAAGAATGCCAGAATCCCAGAAGTTTTACAATTAATGTTCTGTCCGAGTAAGGGTTACGCTGAATGCGGAACACATCTCAAAGAAACCCTAGTCGAGCTTACGGATGGCATGAAGCCTGCCGAAGTTGATAGATTCGTTCAGAATGTATTCCCAGCTGCGGCATTTGAAATCAATCAGTACTGCGGAGATGAATTCAAGCCGAACACCCAACCTACGAAGAAATGTTTCCATAAATCCATCAAGGAAGGGTACGTTAAAGACACAAAGGATCAACAGGGAATCTTCAAGGGTGGCACCAAATTCATATCCTGGATAGACCACCTAGTAAAAGCTGCTAAGGACAGAGGCGCACCCTGTGCGGGATTTGGAGATCTTAAAGATCCTATCACCCCACTTCCGGCAGATCTCATCGCATATAAGGCTGAGCTCAGGAAGGCTGGCCTCATCTCGCTGGAGCTGATTGCATACAATCTCTTCAGGGAGGCCCAGGACGATGCAGCATATAAGCCGGAACACGACGCTGCGATCGTCAAGAGTATCAAGGACGCTTTCAAACCCTACGTTGATAAGATTAAGGGCGAAAAGAACGCTGCGAAAAAGGCTGCGTTGATCAAGGAGGCTGAAGACGCTCTCGGCCGTTTCTTCGTCCTAAAAATCAAGGACGATGGTGCTGTAAAATTTTCACCCCTTCCCGATGCAATCTGGAAGGCGGACAAGTCACTTGGAGCAAAGAGCATCCTTAGAAAATATTTTAAGGCCGCTTTAAAAATTTATAAGACGAAACCGAAGGCGATGGACCTGTTAAACGGCGCTAATCGCGACAAGGCCATCGATACATTAGGAGCAAAGGTTATAGAAGCGGTCAAGGCCGCAGCTGGAAAGCCTAAGAAGGTTACAGATGTTACGGTCGATGGTGATGGCTATGCTACGAAAGTTGTGATGGGCGATTCTAAAACACCCGTCATGGATGCAACGCCTGCCAAGATAGCTGAAGGAATTCCCATAGATCTCATCAGGGATCTAAACATCGAGGACAACGCCCATGCGTTGATGGCGATCAAGAGAATCTGGCTCGAGGTGGTTGCGAAGAATCCAAAGATCATCAAGCCGGGTGCGATTCAAAATAAGGCCATCAAGACGATCATAGCTCAATTAAAGGGAAAGAGCCCCTGGAAGATCGCGCAGGCAAAAGTCGATAAGGTGGCGCCCGATGGTGCGGTCACACTGAAAGATATCCCCTCAGACGGATGGGCCGATAAGTTTGAGGCGTTGCTCAACAGACTCATACCGGAAGTCGCATATGGAGTATGGAGAAGGATCAACAAACTACATCAGGATGCAATGACCAGTAAGGACCGTGATGCAACGAAATCGACCGAGGACGTAATCGGTAAGGCGCTTAGCAAGCTCATAGAGGAAACCATCTATAGCAAGGGTGACGATGGAATGGAGAAGTTTTTTGATCTCAGATTCAAGAGCTTTGATTCAAAGACCGGCGCACCTATCTACGAAGCTAAAAAGGGTGCAGGCGACGGAATGCCTGACTGGTTGAGATATAAGCTTGAGATGAAGGGCTATACGAACTTCGGAGATTTCAGCGGTGTATTGACCGGCGAGGTCGGCGGCGTACACAAGGTCGCTCCTAATGTGGGCGTAACCTGGGCAATAGGTGCAAAGAGCGGCAGAGAGATGGATAAGTTTGGAGTGGCCCGTCAGGATTCAATCGATGATGAGGACCTACTCCTTCAGAAGGCACCAGGCAATAAGGAATGGGCAGTGCTTCCTAAGGCGATGGTCGGACTTACGAGCCTTGCCAAACCGAAGAAGGGTGAGACGCTCTTCAACTGGGGCGTAGATGCCGGAATAACCTTTGATCCATACTATCTCGAGGCAAACTTCCTGGGAGCATGGGGCAAGGGAACGCTACTGCTCTCCGATGTCGCCTCCGTTTGGGCGAAAATCGGCGGTGGTGGTCTATTGACCCTCGATGTCAACGGCGACCCCAAAGTAGATACCGAATTTACAGCTGGTTTTATCGATTTCAAGGTAGGCGGAAGCACGAAGCTCTGGAAGGGCGCTAAGCTCGACGCATGGTTGTGGTACATGCATGCATTTAAAGAGACAGTTCCGGATGTATTCGCTTTTGATACGACGATAGCGCAAGAACTTCCGAAGGGATTTGGACTCGCCGCGGAGCTCTTCTACGGAATGAACGTCGGCGATAAGGCGCCAGATTTCAGCGCTCTATACTTCAATCCTTCGGCCAGCTGGAGATCACCCAACATAGTCGATGATTTCGCGTTCGTGTTGAGCTTCAGCTACGATCTGCTGAAACTAACCGGATCCTCCCCAAGACACGGGGTGGGACCTGGGGTCTCGTTTGCGAAGAAGGATGGAAGCGTCTCCTTCGACCTAGGCTACAGGTATTACATGCAGGGTGCGGCCGATGCGAAGGGCTTCGATCAGGGAAGCGGTTTCAGCACCGGAGATACCAGGATCGTGTCCGATCCAGGTGCTACCGGACATTACGCGACTTTCGGTATAACCGTTAAAACACCGTAATTTTTAACTAGTTGTTACTATAAAGAGAGGTTAGGGATATGAAGAGAAAAAATTCTTGGATAGGCACGGCAGTCCTCATCGTTACAGCCATCTTCATTACGGCATGCGACGATGGACAGCTAAGGCTAAATGAAACAGATTTTAGCATCTCTCCGGCAACCCCGACTATCATTAGATTCGATGCTGATCCTAACAACGTCGACGCAGGTGGGCAGAGCACGATCACCTGGGAGGTCGACGATGCCGACTCGATCGAAATTACATCGGCCGGCGCGGACGGGAGCACTCCGCTTCACGTGCAGACCAGTGAAGTATCGGGTACGGCGGTCGCTCAGAACATAACTTCTGACACCGAGTTCACGATCACGGCGACGTTTTCCGGTTCCGTAGAGGGGAGTGAGGAACAACCCCTAGAGGAGGAGCCAAAGGAGATCACGATCAACGCCTATCCACCGTCAGGTGCCGAAGAAGAGGCAGCGGAGGGTGAGGAGGGTGATGAGCTCGCTCCGGATACCTCAACTGCTGCGCTACCTGCTACCAAGACGATTACGGTTACCGTCAACAAGGTGAGCAACCTCTCTGCCACCATTCAGGCGGATAGCACGAATCTTACGCCTGGCGAAAGCACGATCGTTCGCTGGAGTGTAAACTCAGAGGATGCTGCTATAGAGATCGTTGACAGCAACGACATCGTAGTTGAGCCAACTTACGCAGGCGCCGATTGCGACATCACTGATCCATCAGAACTTCTCGATCTTGGAACACAGACAGACGGCCCACAGACCGAAGGATGCGCTGCTGTAACACCAGCTGGTCCTAGCACCATCTATACGATAACAGCAACTGTTGGTGATGATGAGCCAGCAAGGGATGATGTTGAAATCTTTGTAAACGATACGGATATCACCGCTGAAATTAAGATTAACGGTGTAAAGGATGCGAAGGTGAACAACTTCAGCGAGCCTGTTGAAGTGACATGGATTGCAGAGCCTGTTGGCGCGGTCGTAACGATCATCGCAAATCCAGCGGATTCAGTTATATCTTGTGAACCGGAACTACCTCAAGGACAAGCTGTGGAGTACACGAGTTCTACATGTAGCCTTTCCGATGAAACGGAGTTTTCGATTCGCGTCGCGATGAGTGCGGCAGACGATGCAGTTTATCTGGAAGATTTTGCAAGCGTAACGCGCGGTAGCGCTAATGCCGGTATCGACATTCGAGCTGACGAGTGGGCATTCTCGGGCGAAGAGGTTTCGGTTGAAATCAAGGTAAAGGAAGGCGTGGATCCAACCGCCATCAAGGAGATTCATATCACCGATGCACTCGCAGGATTGATGATCATTCCTTTTCCGATTCAAACCCCTCTCGTAAAGGTCATCGTTCCTAAATTGGGAGTCAACGTGAAGATGATCGACGTAACCGAGCAGGAGACCGATTACGGTACACGCGTCAGAGCGCTTACTACAATTGAAGATAATGTTACGAGCAGCGCCGAGGCCATCACTGAACTCATGTTCGATCCTAACGATGTGAAGTCCCGTTTCGTAGGCGTCCAGATGCCGGGCTTCAACGCTGGAAAGGCACGTATTTATAAGAACGGCGCAGATGTTGATGTAGATTTTGGAACACCGTTGAAGGCCTTCCAGGGTCTTACGAAGAATTGGCAGGATACGGTGCTCGATGCGAAGATAAAGACCTTCCCCGTCAATACGATCGCAGTGAGACCTGGCAACTCCAGCGAAATCTATGTTGGAACCACGGGCGCAGTCGTCGTATCGACCGACGGTGGAAATACATTTTCACTCACAGCACCGGCGCTGAGAATCAGCTCCGATGGAAAGAACTATGATGGCTCACACCCATCATGTCGCGGCCTGGATCAGACCGGTGTAAAGGCATCCCATGAGCATCAGGTCGTAAGCTTGAACCAGATCTGTGATATCGAAATCGGTGCAAACGGTAGATTTATCGTAGGAACAGATGACGGTGCATTCACGATTAGAGATATCGATGCATTCCGTGCAGGAAATGCTGATGTGAAGGTAATCGGTCATCCCTCATCTGAGGCGAATGCCGATTCCGAAGGTCTGTTGACCTACAAACACGTAGTAGATGATATCGAGTGCATCGATACCGATTGTAACAAGGTGTTCGCAGCCACGGATCGCGGAGTACTGGTCAGTGAAGACGGCGGCGAAACCTGGAGTGAGTTCGGCGGCCTCAGCTCAAGAGCATATAAGATCACACATCTCGGACAGATGCTCTATGCAGCCACAGAAGGCGGCGTATTCGAAACCGATCTTTCATCGGCATCCTGGGAATCGATGGGGCTGGAATACAGTGCTAAATCGGTAGCTATCGATCCGAACGAAGGTCAGTTCGGCCGAATGGTCATCGCTAGCACCGATCAGGGAGTTTTCGTAACTCGCGATTCCGGCGATAGCTGGTCGACGATCGAGGCTGCCGGTGATACGGCTTCACGCGACGTCGCAATATCCACGATGCCCGCGAAGAGCGGAGGTGGAAAGCTCATCACCGTGATGCTCGGCAGTGGAAAGAAGGCGATCTATGGTCAGACATTGGTCAACCTCGTAGATGGCGGTAACAGTCCTCCCCCGGTAGAGGAATCAACGGAGGAACAGCCTACGGAAGACGAGGAAGAGGAACCGATGACCGATGAGGAGTACGTAGAGGCCATGACCGAAGCTGGAGCCGATCAGGCAATTTTAGAAGCTCTTACGTCTAAGTAATTAGGGCCCAAAAAGGGAAAAGGCGCATAAAGCCGGAGGGTTAATACCTTCCGGCTTTTTTCTTGTGGAGTTTTCTGATCTCCCCCATATAATTCCATCCCATGAAAATTAAAAAGCTTTCCCTTATTTCATTCTGCGTGATCGTGGCATGCTCGATTCTCATCTCAGATCACACATCGTCCTATTCCATGGCAAAATCACCGGATACCTTTTCTGAGACCGCTGGATACAAGAAGATCGATCTGCGCCTTCGCGAGGCGTGGAGCACATCCGTAAAGGAGGATGGAGGCAACAAAATTCTTCAATGTATAATGAAGACAAAATCCAGAATTTCAGATTCCGAGAAGGAAAGGCTTAAATCCGCAGGATATAAATTCAGAACCGTCATCGGAAGGATAATCACCGGAAGCCTGAAGGCGAAGGATGTGCCGGGCGTCTCAAATCTCGATTTCGTGGTTGCGATGGAGCTTTCAACACCGATGTCTTTAAAAGGCAGTCGTTAGTTAATAGTCGTTAGTCATTAGCGACTAACGACCAACGACTAAAAAAGGAGCTTAGAATGAAGAAATTGCTTACAGTGATAACGATATGTCTCAGTATGATGATTGCATCGATAGCCAGCGCCAGCAAGATGGATCTACCATTACAACTTCTCGTAAAATCACCCACCACTGGAAAGGCAATCCTAGGTAAGGGGGTTTCAGCCCGTGGAGATGTTGAACTCGTGGACGTGATAATCAAATCCATGGATGTCGATTTCACGGCCGCAACGATCATCGGCGCTGGTGGAACGGTTCGAAGCACAATTGGAAATATAATGACCGCCTACGTCCCGGTGGATTTTCTTAACGAACTCGAGGCCTTTGACGAGATAAAGGGAATAGAGGCATCCAGACCGATGAGAAACCTGATGGATACCGCAAGGGCCAACACCGGAGTCACTACGCTTCAGGCAGGTTATGACGGAATAACCTACAATGGAGAAAACGTGGTGGTCGGTGTATTGGATACTGGACTCGACTATACGAAATCCGATTTCAACAGCGTCGACGGTGTCACACGAGTTCAATATATGGGTTTCCAGAGCGCGTCTGCGGATGGAAGTGAACTCATCGAATGTGCACATGACACGATAGTGGATGGAAGCTGCTCAGTAACTGGAAATAACGATGCGGCGGTCGGCCATGGAACACACGTGACGGGCATCGCTGCGGGCAGTGACAGCACATATACCGGGGTTGCATCTGCCGCAGATATCCTATTCGTCAGAAATGACTTTTACGACGACATAGAGGAGGAAAATGCAAATACATTCAGTGCGGGCCTTCTAGATGGTATAGAGAAGATATTTAAGTTGGCTGACATCCTCGACAAACCCGCGGTCATCAATATATCCCAAGGGGCACACATCGGCGCACACGACAACACCTCGCTTCTTGAACAGGGTATCAACAGTGCGGTTGCCGGGGAATATGCATCCAATGGAAAGAATTATGGACGATCGATAGTCGCAGCTGCTGGAAACACACACGTCGTATACGACCTTCTCAATTCGGTGCCGGCTGCGTCGGATAGAGCTGGTGGAGTCCACGGAGCTTTCAGTGTCTCGGACGGAAACAGCAGTGCCTTTAGGCTCTGGATCTTGGTTTCGAGTGCGATAGATAGAACACCTCTTATAGCGGATGTATGGTTCGGTCAGGGTGAGGCGGACAACTGTTCCATCGCCGCTAACGCATACTCCTATGTCGATGCGTTCGATGATTCCACATCGACTAGCGATGCAGTAGCAGCGACCGGTGACATGTCCTTGTCGACGGATGACAACACGAGCAGCACATCGGGCGACAACAAGGTAATAACGATCGTCGCTGTGGATGCGGAGGATAGCCAAAATCAAAAACCCAGAGGTCTCGTAGGTCTTAGGCCTGGATCAAGTGGTTCATGGAGTGACTTCGAGATCGATACGACCAATTGGAATACAGGCTATGTCATGGATGTCATAATCCGCGCAAGCGGTGGTGCATGTACTGGAAATCTCTGGATTGAGATGAGCAGTGGCACCTACGTAAACTTCATGAAGAATGTTGATGCTGCCGATGAAAATATTGCCGGTGGTGACAACGGAAATGCATATTCGCTTCTAGACGGCGACAACGATATGACGGTTATGCTGCCGGGGACTGCATCAGGTTTGGTGACGGTCGGGGCATACCTCCAAGAGAAACCGTTTGATGGTACGGACAAGAGCCAATGGACCGACATGGACGGCACGACATATGATGCAACCGACGTAACTGAACCAACGACCGCGCAGATAAACGGAGGCACGGTCAGTCAGAGATGCCCTTTCTCAAGTATTGGACCGACTGCCGATGGGAGGTTGAAACCTGACATACTCGCACCTGGCGATCCAATAATCTCGACACTTCCTGAAGGTTATAAGGAGGCCTACGAAAATTCTAATGGAGCTGATTCATTCGCTCCGCTACAGGTAAATGAGACCCATTACAAAAACCAGGGTACATCACAGGCATCACCACACGTCGCGGGTCTGGTAGCGCTTATGTTTCAGAAGAATAACACCCTCACCCTTTCTCAGGTAAAGGACGCAATTACGAGCACCGGCACCGCCGCACAGACGATCGGAAAGGCGAGTTACGAGGTTGGATATGGAAACGTTCAGGCGGTAAGTGCCATTGCAACCTTTGGCGCCGACACATCGGGATACTCCGGAACTGGCGACCTCACCACGGAAGATTTAGAGGAGGAGGAGGATGACGATGATGATTCATCGTCCAGCGGAGGATGTGGTGGTTCGATCGCTCCATTTGAAGCATCGAATGCAGCGGCTATTGCGTTTTTCTTAGTCGCCCCCATCATCGCTGTCGCCGTACGGAGGAGAAGAAATAACAGAAAGTAGAAAATAGAGATTATAAAGTAGAAAAGATCAAACAACCCCTGGGGTTAAAGCTAGGATGTAACTAGCGAAACCCCTGGGGTTGTTTTATTGAAGTTCCAAATTACAAATAAGCACCAAATTTCAAATTCCAATGTCCGAAACCTAAAATCGCTATAATGCGTTTTGTTGTTTCGGTAATTGTGATTTGGGATTTATTTGCTTCGCACTAAGTGCTCAGCACGAAGTGTAATTTGGTGCTTGGAATTTGGGATTTCTTACTCTTTGACTGCCAGATATACCATCGCTGCTGCAGTGACACCATCCAACCATTCACCAGATGAGTTGTCATAGGAGATATCCATGGTAATGGCATCCCCCTCCTTGAAGGAAACACCCTGAGGATCCTCGAAGGGATCGCCCTCAAGACTCACTATCCTGTGTTCCTCATCGAGGTTCGCATCCGCACTCCAAAAGGGCACGGCCTCGTCACGCGCGATGAGCTGCACCGTTGAACCAAAATTATCCAGAAGTCCGTGTGCTACGACGAGATTTGCGTCGCTTGGAACTTCGTACGTTGCGTTAAACTCTACGAACTTCCCCGGCGCCACATCCACGACCTCATGAGCACATGGATCGATCTCAAGCAGCATCGGCTTGACATCCTTTAGGGTGGTCATCTCACTCATCGGCTTCACGAGCATCGTTAGTTCAAAATAAACATCGACATAGTTTTCACTCGATCCGTTCTGAAGAACGACCCGTGCTTCAAGCGGATCGGTCGAAAGAATCGGATAACCATACCCTTGAGGCAGTTCGATCTCGGTCAGCATCGATGTGGCGGCAACAAATGGATTCCCACCGCTCGCATCGGAACAGAGGGGATTCTCCTCATGAAGGTTTGATACGATTGCAGAATGAAGAAGCTCCGATGAAAGTTCAGAGCCACTCGAGTCAACGACGCGTGGAGAGAAACCGACCAGCCAAACCGGCTCATCCGTCTGAAATGTCATTACGAGTGGTTTTTCGAGCATTTCCTCACTCTTCAATCCGCGTGGAATATCGATGGGCCCAACATGATAGACGAGTTTCTTAAGTCCAGCCTCAAGCGCCAATCTATCCTTGATAGCCGGGGTGGAATCAGGCGCAACTTCTGGACCCCCACCTGAATAATCTGTACCTGTAGCTGGTGATTCAGAGCATCCAAGCAAAACCACAGCTACAACTGTCAGCAACAATATTTTAATCGATTCTCTCATCATGTTTTTACCCTTAAAAAACTAAATCCCCGTGGGCGATACCTCCTTCAACCCAGGGGATTGGGCCTTTTGTACATCCTCTATGGTTATACGCCAATATGCACAGCGTCAGCGATTATGACGCACCTGCGTGCCTGCGTTTTCGGGTTCTGCGTGTTCGGGTTAAATTCAGCTATATTTGAATCGATTTTATGACCACTGCTGAAATAAAACGCGAACACTCGAACACTCGAACACGCAAACACAACTATATGATATTATTAATAAAATAATTTAGAAAAAATCCAGGAAGCCCCTTGACTATCCGGGATTAGATATTATATGGTGCTCATCCAATGACTATTAGCACTCCTTAGAGATGAGTGCTAACATGTAAAACTTAATAATAAACAAACAGTTAACAAAAGGAGGAAGTAACATGGCAAACACAAAGATCAAGCCGCTACAGGACAGAATTTTGGTCAAACGCCTCACGGGTGAGGAGAAGACCAAGGGCGGAATCATCATCCCTGATACCGCAAAAGAGAAGCCCCATGAGGGTGAAGTTGTGGCAGTAGGCAACGGAAAGGTCCTGGATAACGGGTCCAAGCAACCGCTCGACGTCAAAGTCGGCGACAAGGTTCTCTTCTCAAAGTATTCGGGAACCGAGGTTAAGATCGATGGTGATGAATATACGATTATGCGTGAGGATGACATCTTAGGTGTCATCGAGGGTTAATTGAAACGTAATTTAAAGGAGGTTTTATCATGTCAGCAAAAGATCTAATTTTTAGCCAGGATGCCCGCGATGAGATTTTGAAGGGCGTCAACGCATTGGCCAATGCGGTTAAGGTTACACTTGGCCCCAAGGGAAGAAACGTAGTGCTCGACAAGTCGTTTGGCAGCCCAGTCGTCACGAAGGATGGCGTAACGGTAGCCAAAGACATCGAACTCGAGAACAAGTTTGAGAACATGGGTGCACAGATGGTGAAGGAAGTCTCTTCGAAGACATCCGACGTCGCTGGTGACGGAACGACAACTGCGACAGTGCTGGCTCAGTACATCTATAGCGAAGGCGCGAAGCTCGTAGCAGCAGGACACAATCCGATGGCGCTCAAGCGCGGTATCGAAAAGGCGGTCGAGTATACGGTTGAGGAACTTCAGAAGAACTCGAAACCGACGAAGGATCGCAAAGAGATCGCTCAGGTCGGTACGATTTCAGCCAACAACGATGACACGATCGGCAACATCATCGCAGAGGCGATGGAGAAGGTTGGCAAGGAAGGCGTCATCACCGTTGAAGAAGCAAAGGGTATGGACACGACGCTCGACGTCGTAGAGGGAATGCAGTTCGATCGCGGTTACCTCTCTCCTTACTTCGTAACGGATCCCGAGAAGATGGAAGTCTCTCTCGATAATCCGCTCATCCTCATCCATGAGAAGAAAATCTCTAACATGAAGGATCTTCTCCCATTGCTAGAGCAGACAGCTAAGATGAGCCGTCCGCTTCTCATCATCGCCGAAGATGTAGATGGTGAAGCTCTCGCGACTTTGGTAGTCAACAAGCTCCGTGGCACATTGCACGTCGCTGCAGTCAAGGCCCCAGGTTTTGGCGATCGCAGAAAAGCGATGCTCGAGGATATCGCAACGCTCACCGGTGGCAAGCTCATCGCCGAAGAGTTGGGTCTAAAGCTCGAGAACGTAACATTGAATGACTTAGGTCAGGCCAAGAACTTAAAGATCGACAAAGAGAACACGACGATCATCGATGGTAACGGCAAGAAGGATGATATCGAAGGCCGTATCAATCAGATCCGTGCGCAGATCGAATCAACAACATCGGATTACGATCGTGAAAAACTCCAGGAGCGTCTCGCAAAGTTGGTAGGTGGCGTTGCTGTCATCAATGTTGGCGCTGCAACCGAGACCGAGATGAAGGAGAAGAAGGCCAGAGTCGAGGACGCATTACATGCAACCCGCGCAGCAGTCGAGGAAGGTATCGTGGCTGGCGGCGGCGTCGCACTCATCCGCGCAACCTCAGGACTTGAGAATCTTAAGTCCAGGTGTTCGGAAGGCGAATGGGAAGGTGTTGAGATTATCCTTCGTGCCTCTGAGTATCCTTGCCGTTGGATCGCCAACAACGCCGGTTGGGAAGGCGCTGTGGTAGTCAACCAGGTCAAGGCTTCAAAGAACAACGAGGGTTTTAACGCTCAGAACTGCAACTTTGAAGATCTCATGCAGACAGGCATCATCGACCCGACCAAGGTCGTACGTTCGGCACTGCAAAATGCTGCTTCGGTAGCAGGGCTCATGATCACGACAGAGGCCATGATCACCGAGAAGCCGAAGAAGGATGATGCCACTCCTCCAATGCCAGCCGGCGGAGGAATGGGTGGAATGGGTGGAATGTATTAAATCGTATTCCCCAGATATAGCTTGATAAGAGGCGGTTCCGAGAGGAGCCGCCTTTTTTGTACGTAAAGCAACCCCAGGGGTTAAAACATGCAACCCAATTTCCAAACCCCTGGGGTTGCTTCTTAGCATGCGCAATTTCTTGACGAACCTGAAAACCTCAAATAGGGTACAAACCCTATGAAAAAGCCCAAAAAACACCTCATATCAGTCCTTTGCGCGGTGCTGGCCCTTGCTATTTTCGGGGGTGACGCCCTCGCGTTCGACTTCTCGGTTCATGGATATTTCAGAAATCGTGGTGTCCTGAACGACGATTTGGATCTACAAAAGCAGAACAACAATATCCCATATTCCAACAACCGTTTTGGCGTCATAACGTACAATCAGATGAGGCTTCGTGTAGAGCCGACGCTTAAGATCAATGATTATCTTTCCATTCAATCGCAATTCGATGTCCTGGACAACGTACTCTTCGGCACGCAGGATACGAGACAGTTGCATATAATCGCCCCACTCGTCGGCGATCAGACGCTGCCACCTGGTGCTGGCTCATTTTACATGACGGGTCCATCGACGATCGGTGAAAACGGGGCAATAAACATCCGCAGGGTGTGGGCTGACATCTTAACGCCAATCGGTAAGTTCAGAATAGGAAGACAGCCGTCGCACTGGGGGCTTGGTATCTTTCAAAACGATGGAAACGAATTACAGGGCGATTTCGGCGATACCGCAGACAGAATTCTATACCTCCTACAGTATGATCTCGCAGGATCCGGTGCAATTACAGGAGGTCTCTTTTGGGATATCGCATATGAGGCTCAGTATGACCCAAGGATCGGTCTCTTCAATGCTACGATGCCATCGGCGAACAGGGACACCCAACAATACGGCGCCTTAGTTCTCTTTGATAATCCCGATTTTTCCTTGGGCGCGCTCGGTGCGATCAGGAGGCGAAACGGCCCTGATGGCGCGACCACGATGACAGTTCGCGGACCAACATGCACCGATCCAACCGATACGACCAATACCGATTGCAGAGTTGCTGCAGGGATAGACGGAGATACGTTCATATACACCTTCGACCTGTATGGAAGGTATACGACCGGCGCTCATACATTTAAGATAGAGGGTGTCTATATAGGTGGAACGGTGACGACCGGCCTCGCGCTCAACGCAATTCCATTTGCAGGCCTGGGTCCCGGTGAAGGGATTATAGAACTTCCACCGAGGCAGACGATGCAGGTCTTGATGGGAGCCTTCGAGGCTTCAGGAAAATACAAGACAGGTGATCAGTGGCGCTTGCAAGCTGGCTATGCGGAGGGCGACGGGTCTCCGCTCTCCAACAGAATTACGATGTTTGGATTCAGGCCCGATTATCAAATCGCCCTGATAATGTTCAATATGCCGCTTGGTTCCTCTCCAAAATTATACGGACAGAGGGCGGGCGGCAGCGGTGGCACCG
>CAYWIG010000014.1:0-14222 GCA_964458295.1 uncultured Myxococcales bacterium | reverse complement strand
AGCCATCCTGAATTTGAATCCCCACCCTGGCCACTGGGATTTTGTGAATATGGACTTTGCTTACCAGCCTGTCCGGCGGATTTACTATTTGGGCAGCCATCATAAACTCCATCCATAGGCTCCTTGCCACCTTCCTTCATAGGTTCTGCATCCTCAGGACATGGATCTAAGCGATTTATCACGCCGTCCTTATCCATATCACAGGTGCCGTCAGTTGGGTCGTCGGCACAGATCGTACCGTAATCTCCGGACAGCAATGGGCTGTCATCCTGGTATACCTTATCGTCCGAAACATCCTGTCCCGCCGTGCTCACATCCACAACCTTATCGCCTGAGGTTATAAGATGCGGTGTTGTGGCCGTGCATATGTTAGCTCCAGCCTCAGCCATAAAATCACCACATTTATTTTGATTGATAGTTAGGCTTATCGTTATTTCCAGTTCTTCATCTTCAGAAAATGGAGTCATGTTGAGTATTGTAATAGTGCACTTTGAGTCTTTCGTGTTTAGGTTGAGCACTTCACATTGAACATTTTGTTGATATACTTTTTCTGTTTCAGAATTGACCTGGGCACCGTAGGTAATGTGATCGCCATATTTTTCATATACGGGCACAAAATCCTCGTTCAACTTAAAATAGACATTGATGTAATCGAAGTTGCCCGTCTTCTTAAGCTCTACTGTGTAGTCCTCTGGATTTTGTGGAAATGGGTTTTTACACCCCGCAACGAAGAAAATCATGATTAGAATCAGAAAAGGTATCTGCTTTTTTAAATTTTTCATAACAAAGCTCCTCGCCACATATACTTACCCCCATCTCAACCAGACCTATTGTCTGCAAGACACATGCCTCAAAACCCTTTAAACCCAACCTTTTACATGCTTCTAACATGATGATATTATTAGATAATAATATCGCTTTTTCGTTTTAAAGCTGGACCTGGCATGGAACTGATCGTTTTGATAATAATTATATAAATAATATCTAAATAGTGGCGGTAAATTACCTGGAATTGTCAAAATATCTGCTATAGGAGAGGAGCATGAAAACCGTTAATAAGAGGATTTTAATAGCAGGATCTACTGGAGCGATCGGCTCGGACATCGCAAGGACCCTGTCGAAATCCGATAACCGGCTGGTGCTTCACTATCACAAATCCGCAAAGAAGGCCGAGGCCCTAAAAAACGAGCTGGGCGAATCCGGCTCTAATGCAGAGATTCTCTGTTTCGACCTATCCACGGCAAGCAATTCCGTTGAGCTCGTAGAAATGGCCCGTGAAATTCTCGGTAATATCGACATCCTGATAGACGCATCATCGATTTTCAAGAAAACCCCCTTCGGAAAGGTATCAGAATTGGATTGGGACGAGGTGTTAAGCGCAAATCTAAAGTCCACATTCTTTCTGGGACAGGCAGTCGCAAAGCACATGAATGAGTCAGGTGGAAAAATTATACTTTTTTCTGATATCGCCGCTAGAAAACCCTACGGTGATTATCTGCCCTATTGTATATCTAAGGCCGGCGTGGATGCGCTGGTAAGAGCGCTCGCAAAGATCTTAACACCAAAAATTTCGGTAAACGGAATAGCTCCTTACGTGGTTACAAGGCCTGCTGAGATGGGCGACAGGGAATGGGATGACCTATTGAATAAGATGCCGATGCATCGACCAACGAGCACTTCCGAAATCGTCGAGTTGATCGATTTCCTATGTTCCGACGAATGTAGAATAACCGGTCAAATCATAACCATGGACGGTGGGAGGCTTATAGGGTAACTCTTTATCAAACGGAGATATCATATGTATACAGTATCAAAAACTTTTTCGTTCTGCTACGGACATAGGCTTCTAAACGATAGGGGTAAATGTAGACACCTTCACGGACACTCGGCAAAGGTCACGATAAACCTAGGCAATGAAAAACTTGATGAGAATGGCATGGTCGTTCATTTCGACAAATTGAAAACCACCATAGGAAATTGGATATCGGAAAATCTAGACCACAATATGATAATTTCAGACGAGGATCCCATAAGGAAAGCCCTCGATGAACTCGACGAAAGATACATCTCAATTTCGGATAATCCCACAGCGGAAAACATCGCACACATAGTCTTTGACAGGGCCAAGGAGCTAGACCTACCTGTCATGAGTGTAGAGATGTGGGAATCGGACACATCGAAGGCAACCTACGAAGGCAACTGAAATGCAATAATTTTCAAATTATGCAGCTACGACTTCCTTGAGCTCCGGGAAAGCCTGTTTCAACTCAGCCTCAACGCCCGCCTTTAGCGTCATCTGTGAAAAGGGACATCCACCACACGCGCCTGTGAGTTTTACCACAATCGTATTGTCCTCTTTTACCTCAATTAGATCGACGCCACCGCCGTCAGCTGCGAGCCTAGGCCTTACTTTTTCATCCAACACCTTTTCGATCGCTTGCTTATCCATATCTCCTCCTCTTGAGTGATAACTTACAACCCACGACCCCTAACACCTTAGAAAGCCCGTGTGCAAGTCAAAAGCTTGTTGATCGATCTTCCATCTTACCATAGTATACCGCAGCATCGTTTACGGAGTAAAAAATGAGCGACCTCACAAAAAAGGAGAAGATCAACTGGTTTCTGTTGATGTTAGGATACTTCACCGCCGGTTACCTAACGATAAATTGGATCTCGTCACAACGAACAGTCTTCTATGACCTCTCACTTCCATTTGAACACGACATACCATTCATTCCTGCTTTTATTCTGGGTTATGCCTGTGTATACGGTGGGATGGCGGTCGCATGTGCAATAATCGATAATGTCAGGGACTGGCAGAGGGCTATAGTCGGCTTCTTTATACTCACCACCGTTTGCTTTATCTTTTTTCTGATACTGCCTGTAAAGATGACCATGCGGCCCGACCTCTCCAACATGACCGGTTTTTATGCATCACTTACGAAGTTTATCTTCCACATCGACCTTCCATATAACTGTTTCCCGTCGCTCCATGTAACATTTCCAACATTTGCAACGCTGATCGTTTGGAAAAATCATAAAATAGCCAGATGGGCCGTTCTATCGATGGCGCTGATTGTGGCTATCTCCGTAATTTTGGTCAAACAACACTACCTGGCCGATGTCATCGCAGGCCTCTGTGTAGCCTTTGGAAGTTTTTGGATAGCAGCGAAGACCGAAAGAATATGGGGAGGGTTGTTTAATCGGTAGTTTTAATTACACCTTCGAGTGAACGACGCTGACCGTTTCAATTCCGTTCTCTAAAACCACATTTACATCCGCCATTATGTTCGGTGATTCCTCCTTGATGAGTCGACACATCGCAACGGCCAACTCCCTTATTTCGGCATCGGCATGAACCGATCCGCGCATCTCGAAAAAGTGGCGAAGCGCTCTGGCGTTTGCTGTTATAAAGATTTTCGTCTCACACGCGTTTGGAAGGACGGAACGGGCGGACTGCCTGATGATCTTCCTGCGATCCGTAGCCGTCATACTTGGGTATAGTTCCGCAACGATCGGTTCAGAGGCCTCGACCAACTCTAAATATGATTTATGTGCATCCTCTATCGCACCCAGCCATTGTTCATAGAGCTCCTCATGTTCGCGATAGAACGGAGGAACTACAAACTGCGCGTCGCTTTCATCGACATATCTCTGACTCAGTTGCGAGTAGCCCCAGCCCGCTCTATGTCTAATGAGTTCATGGGTAAGCGATCTGCTGATTCCTGTTATCAAAAAGTTCCAGACCGCATGTTCTAAAACCGAACCATGATGGCTGGATATAATTCTGTCCAAATAATCTGCATTCGTCTTTCTGCCCTTACCGAACGACATATAACAGGTACGACCCGCAGCCTCAGCGATAATCTCCGCCGGCACCTCAGTGTCTGTTTTGAAGGCCATGCCCTCGTCATCCAAGAAGGCCTTCAGCATCTCCTCGTCGAGAATTTGTTTACCAACTAGGTAAACCCTGGGTTCTGTGATTATTTTATTTTTTTTCATAATTCAGTGTATAAGTGTATAAGTGTATAAGTGTCTATACTTTTATCAGCTCAAAAATACTTAGACACCCATACACCTAGACACTTCTTTAAGAGCACCCCATCGAATTTCCACAATTTAGACATTTATAACACGCGCCATTTCTGACCGTCACATGTCCACATTGATCACAGAATGGAGCATCCCTCATCATGCCGGATAGCTGTGCATTCGTCGCGTTCGACAGATGCTTCGCCCCTTGTTTACCTGTCGCCTCTGCGATATTTACAACGATATTCGATGCCGTTGCGACCTGCGCACCCACCCCCGCTGCGGATGACTTTGTTGTGACGACCTTGGATATGGCTGGCATCGCATCTCCATCATCCTTTTCCTGTTTTTTCTTCTCCTCCTTCATGGCGGCCTTTTCAACGGCCGTTGAGCTCTCAAGCTCCATCTTCACATCGTCATCCTTGGTCGGCTTCACCTGCACAAAATCCGTTCTGCCGAGATACTCCATACCGAGAAGCCTAAATGCATAGTCGATGACGGATGTAGCCATCTTGATGTTCGGGTGATCCACTATACCTTGGGGCTCAAACCTGGTGAAGGTAAAACAATCAACATATTCCTCGAGCGGAACACCGTATTGTAGACCCAACGAAATCGCTATAGCAAAGCAGTTCATCATGCTCCTGAAGGCAGCGCCCTCCTTGTGCATATCGATGAACAGCTCGCCCAGCGCACCCTCATCATACTCGCCGGTTCGAAGGTATACCTTCTGTCCTCCAACTCTAGCCTCCTGAGTAAACCCCCTACGTTTTCTGGGTAGCCTCCTCCTCTTCGGCTTTGACAGCTCCTCCTTCGCGGCGATGCCGTCTGTGATCTCTTCACCAATCCCCTTCTCCTCCTCCTTCTTCTTCCTCTTTGATATAGAAACAAGGGGCTGCGCATGTTTCGATCCGTCCCTGTAGAGAGCAACCGCCTTCAATCCCAACCTCCAGGATTCGAGATAGAGCTTTTCAATTTCTTCAACCGAACATTCATTCGTAAGGTTTATCGTCTTCGATATCGCGCCGGAGATAAATTTCTGTGCGGCAGACATCATCTTTATATGCGCCATCGGTGCTAGATATCTCTTACCCAACCTCCCACATCTATTCGCACAGTCGAATATAGGAAGATGTTGATCTTTAAGGTGTGGCGCGCCCTCAATCGTCATCCTGCCGCAGATGGTATAGCCAGCCTCCTCGATCTGTTGGTCCGAGAAACCAAGTGCACTCAACAGGTTAAATTCAGGAGCCTTGTACTGATCCTCTGAAATTCCAAACCTTGCCATCGCCTCCTTACCCAAGATGTTAACGCTAAACGCGTAGGAAATATCGAAAACGCCGGGAAGGGCCTTCTCGACTCTGGCTAGGTCCTCGTCTCCAAAACCCTTATCGCGTAGACTGTGTTCGTTTATGTGCGGCGCACCCTTGAGAACGTTCGTTCCCTTAACAAAGGTGACGATATCGTTTATCTGTTCCTGAGTATAGCTAAGCCTCCGAAGTGCCATTGATACGGATTGATTTACAATTTTAAAACAGCCGCCGCCGGCAAGTTTTTTAAACTTCACCAATGCGAAGTCAGGTTCTATGCCGGTCGTATCGCAATCCATCAGAAGCCCTATCGTTCCCGTTGGGGCAAGAACCGTGACCTGTGAATTTCGATAACCCCACCTCTCACCATCCGCGATACACTTATCCCAGACATCCTTGGCGACCTTCGTAAGCGTCGTCTGCCCATGATCGTCGGAGATGCTGTACGCCAAATCCCTATGCATCCTCATAACCTCCAGCATAGACTCGCGATTCTTCGCATACTCCTCAAACGCCCCTATCTGAGATGCAATTTCAGAAGATGTCAGATATGCGGTGCCGGTCATTATCGATGTGATGGTAGCACAAAGTGCCCTTCCCTCATCGGAATCATATGGAAGCCCGTTGACCATGAGGAGCGTTCCCAGGTTCGCATATCCAAGACCCAGTGGACGAAAAAGGTGACTATTTTTTGCAATCCTTGAAGTTGGATATGATGAGAAATCGACGAGTATCTCCTGTGCGATCACAAATATCCTACAAGCATGCATGAAACCCTCAACATCGAATACTCCCGTCACCTCATCGTAGAACTTCATGAGGTTGACCGATGCCAGGTTACACGCGCTGTCATCGACGAACATAAACTCGCTACATGGATTGGATGCGTTGATCCTCCCTGATTTTTTGCACGTATGCCACTTGTTGATTGTCGAATCAAACTGAAGTCCAGGATCGGCACACCTCCAAGTTGCATCGGCGATCATGTGCATCAGTTTTCTGGACGAATGGGTCTCACACTCCTCACCGCTCGTGCGAAGCTTCGTCTTCCAATCCTCATCGTTTAGATAGGAATACATGAATTCATCGGCGACCCTGACGGAGTTGTTTGAGTTTTGGCCGGATACGGTCTTATATGCTTCACCGTTAAAATCTGCTGAATAGCCGGATTCAATGAGGGCGGCCACCTTCTTCTCCTCATTTACCTTCCAGGACACGAAATCGACTATCTCTGGATGATCTATATCGAGACAGACCATCTTCGCAGCACGCCTCGTCGTGCCTCCGGATTTTGTCGCACCTGCTCCACGATCCAACACCTCGAGAAAACTCATCAAGCCGGAGCTCGTCCCTCCACCTGAAAGCATTTCAAACCTGGAACGGAGATTTGAAAAATTCGTTCCGGTACCGGAACCGTACTTGAAAAGCTTAGCCTCATTCTTGGCAAGTTCGAATATCGACATCAGGTCGTCATCTATCGATTGAATAAAACACGCCGAACATTGCGGCTTCTGATATGAATTATTTGTCTGCTTGTACTCCTTGTCGGTCGGATCCCAATACCAGTTACCCCCACTGCCCTCTATCCCATAGGTATGATAGAGACCGCAGTTAAACCAAACCGGCGAATTGAATGCGCCGACTTGATTTACGAGCATGTAGGTGAGCTCCGCCTCAAAGGTGTCGGCGTCATCCTTGGATGCAAAATATTTACCGCCCTCCTCGCCAGCCCATCTTATCGCCTTTGCAATTCTCTCGACGACCTGTTTTACGGAGACTTCATGCTTCGTCTTTGGAACTCCGTTCTTTCGAAAATATTTTGAAACCAGGATATCAGTTGCAAGCTGTGACCAGGTCTCCGGAACCTCAGCGTCCTCCATCTTGAACACTATGGAACCGTCGGGATTGGTGATCAGACTGTCCCGCTTGTTGTATTTGATCTCATCCAGGGGATTTGTACTAGTTCGTGTAAACTTTCGGTATATCGAAACTCCCTTTTTCGTCGCTTCGATAATTGTTTTCTTCTTTCCAGCAGCCTTCCTCTGAGTCGCCTTTTCCGTCATCGATCCCCCTTTTGATCATCCCCTTCACGCAATTACCGCGAGCGAAAGAGATACGTCGGATAAGTCAAAAATCAAGTTTTATATGTAAATTATATCGCTATTTCCCTGTGGATAACTCGTAAAATGAATATATCTCTGAATATTCAACGAGTTATATCAGTTTTCCACAAACTCTTAACTCTTTATCCACAAGATATTGTGTGCTGATTAAAGAAATAACCACTATATATAGTGGTGTCAAACAAAAAAGGGGATAAAATCGCTTTAGACTTGCTTCTCCATATATATTGCCGATATAGACCTCTTTCTAAATAATACTAATAATTGCTAGTGAAATTGATGGTAAATACTTATAATCGGGAGACCTAGAAGTATAAAGCAATTAAGGCTGACGACGGGCTACAATGCTGCAGACTAGGCATTTGCCATGATTAAAAGAATTTTTTACCATTTTATGAACACTTAAAAAATGTGAAGTGAGAGCGATGGATTCTGTAGAGAAAAAAGAGAACTTACAGACCGACAAAAGACTTCTCGGGGATGAGTGGGAGAATTGGAATGGCGTTGACGACGACAATCTCCAGGAGGGAAATTTTCTTTTTTTAACGACTGCTGCCTTCGTCGTCATTCTTTTAAATGTCGCGCTCTGCCTGTTCGTATATCTCGTATCGCCCCGCCTTACCGAATGGCACCAATCATTACCTTTAGCCGTATGGATTTTGTCCTTTGTATTTATAGCGTTTACTATGGCCTGGTACATACAGTTTATCCTCACGATAACTACCGGAAGAAACTGTCTCATCCTTAAAAATCCGATCAGCCCACTCTTCGACCTGATATTCAATGGAACGTTTAGAATCGCAAAGCTCCTTGGAATATCCAGGGATAGAATGGGGCATTCGTTCGTTCGTTCTTACAACAAGATCTCGATAGCCACAAAACCCAAAGGCAGGAAGGAAAGATTACTCATCCTCCTCCCGCGCTGTCTTACGAAGGAGCAGTTAAAGGAGATAAATTCGCTGAAAGATCTCTATCCCATATACGTCAAAACTGTTTCCGGTGGCGAGCTCGCCAGAAAGCACATAAAGGAATTGATGCCCTCCGCCGTAATAGGCGTCGCTTGCGAACGCGATCTCGTGAGTGGAATTCGTGATGTTGGAAAGAAGCTATCCCTCATAGGAATTCCAAACAAGCGTCCAGATGGGCCCTGTAAGAATACACACATCGATATGAACGAACTCGTCTCCGCTATAGAGTTTTATGTGGGACCCCCTTCAACAGACGACAGAAAACAGACGACAGAAAACAGACCAACTACTTAAATTCATTATCCTCTTTTCGTCACATAACGCCGTTGTGCGGTGCGTCATAACATCGCGGAGTCATTGGTTGATTTCCAGTTTTGTAGTTGGTAGAAAAATCGATCTATGAAGAGAATCGTCCCAATAGTCTTTTCTTTAATGCTAATCGCAACCGTCGGATGCGGTGCGAAGAAGATCGCGACCGACACGATCGGCAAGATCGCAACCGAGGGCATGGCCTCCTTTGAAAACGAGTCCGATGTCGAATTCGCAAGGGAATCGGCCCCCGCCCTCATAAAGACGATGGAAGTACTTCGATACGGCAACAAGAAGAATCGCGATACGCTTACCCTCCTATCCAAGGCATACGGTCAGTTTGCCTTTGGCTTCCTCGAAGAGGATATGCTGAAGCACAAACGCGGTTCTGAGGAGTACACCAAGGCGAGAGAGCGTGCGGAATTGTTCTATCGAAGGGGCAAGGAATATGGAATCGCCGCGCTCATCGGAAATTCCGGGATGAAAAAGGCTTTTAAGGAACCTTTTCCCGAATTTAAAAGGGCGCTTCAGGGCTTGGGAAAGAAATTTGTTCCAGCACTCTTTTGGACCGCATTTAACTGGGCCAACTGGCTGAATCTAAAGGCGGATGATCCGATGGCGATAGTCGATCTTCCAAGGATCGAGGCGATCGCAAATCGCGTCTTGGAGTTGGACGGTGATTTCTGCTACGGATCAGCGCATGCGCTGATCGCCACAATCCTCTCCTCTAGACCTAAGATGCTCGGTGGAAATCCTGAGCTCGCCGGCCAGGAGTTCGCAAGGGCGATGGCCATTGAACCGAACTATCTTATGACGAAGATCCTCTACTCCCAATATTATGCGCGGAGGATGGGTGATAAGAATCTTTTCGAAACAACACTCAACGATGTGATCTCGGCGGATCTCTCCCTTCTACAGAGCCAGATGTTGGCGAACAAGCTCGCAAAGAGAAGGGCTAGAATTCTCCTCGACATGAAGAAGGAGCTCTTCTGATGAAAAGAATAGTTTTTATATCATTATTAATATTGATGAGCGTTTCGATATACAGAATCGCGGAGGCTACGGATATCAAAATTGCGATCCTCGCACCCGAAAACTCGACATGGCACAACGTCATCACCGCTATGGACGGGGAGCTCAAGAAAAAGACTGCCGGACGGGTAAAACTAAAGATCTACGCAGGCGGCGTCTTGGGTGATGAACGGGATGTGATCAGAAAGATGCGCATCGGTCAGGTGCATGCCGGCGCATTTACAGGTCTTGGACTCGGGATAGTAAATCCCGCTGTACGCGTCCTGGAATTGCCCATGCTCGTATCCACTTATGAGGAGGCCGATGCGGTCTCAGCTAAGATCCAACCGAAGATCGAGGCTGGCTTTAGGAAAAAGGGATTTGAACTCCTCGGATGGGCGGAGACCGGATTCGTAAACATCCTGTCGAACAAACCGATCGCGTCCAGGAAGGATATGAATGGCAAGAAGATGTGGGCATGGGAGGGAGACCCTCTCGTCGAAACGATGTATAAGGAGTTTAAGATCGTTCCGATTCCATTACCATTGACGGACGTTTTAACCTCACTACAGACACACCTGATAGATGCCGTATATGCACCCCCTCTCGGTGCAATCGCACTCCAGTGGTTTACGCAGACGAAATACATCACAGATCTCAAGCTCGCCGATTCTACAGGTGGAATTCTAATCACAAAGAAGGCGCTCGGAATGCTCTCCGCTGCTGATAGAGCTACGCTAAAATCGGTCGCAAGAAAATATTCAAAGATCCTCGTAGGCAAGATCAGAGAGGATAATCAAAAATCATATTCCACGCTTATCAATGCAGGACTCAAATCCGTTTCTGTGCCTCCGGATGAAGTCGTTAAGATCAAGGAAACGAGTAAGAAGGTTTGGAATGCACTGGCCGGAAAGCTCTACTCGAAACAACTCCTTGATGAGGCGATCGCCGCCGTAGAGGATTACAGGGCAAAAAACAAATAATCCATCGCGAGGAGCTAAGCCTTGCAGAAGATCATCAATTTTTTCAACTGCGTAGATCAGGTATTTGCCAAGCTCGTAAAGAGCTTACTTATTATCATTCTCCTATCAATGGTGGGCTTCGTAGTTCTTCAAGTCATACTTCGAAATTTTTTCCATAGTGGAATATCATGGGCCGACGTCGCGACAAGGCATATGGTGCTCTGGGTTGCCTTTCTAGGTGCAATGCTTGCAACGAGAAGCAGACAGCACATTTCAATAGACGCGCTGACAAGAATGGTTCCGCGCAAGGCGAGAAACTCGGTTAGGATTGCACTCGATATGCTCTCATGTGCAGTATCGGTAATCCTTGCAAAGGCTTCGCTCGCATTCGTCTTGGAAGAGAGGGCGATGGGTACGGAGCTGTTCATCGGGATTCCGACGTGGGTTGCGCAGATCGTCATACCCTTTGGCTTCACGATGATAGCGATAGAGTACGCTATAGGCGTATGCCTCGATATATATCGTATCGTGAAGGAGGGTGATCGATATGTCGTGGCGGGAAAGGGGCGCGAATGACGACCATTTATGTCATCGCACTTCTGCTCTCCGCCATATGCGGCGCCCCTCTATTCATCATAATTGGTGGATTGGCACTGGTTCTATTTGCGGCCGCGGGAATAGATCCACAAGCTGTGATCATCGAGATGTATCGTCTCGCATCAGCGCCGATGTTGATCGCGATTCCACTCTTCACATTTGCAGGGTACCTTCTCGCAGAATCCAAATCCCCTGAAAGGATGGTTGAACTATATCGCGCGCTATTTGGATGGATGCCAGGGGGACTGGCCATTGTATCATTCGTAGCCTGTGCATTCTTTACAGCATTCACGGGAGCATCGGGTGTCACGATCATCGCACTCGGTGGACTCCTCTATCCGATATTGATCAAGGAAAGATATTCTCAGAAATTTTCGCTAGGTCTTCTGACTACAGGTGGAAGTTTAGGGCTCCTCTTTCCACCGAGTTTGCCGTTGATACTCTTTGCGATCATTGCCCAGGTAAATGTCGATGCACTGTTCCTCGCAGGAATTATCCCTGGAACGCTTCTAATCGTCCTTCTCTCCCTGTTCAGCATAAGATCCGGAGTTAAATCCGGCGTCTCCAGACAACCCTTTGAACTCGCTCGCGTCAAGAAGGCGTTGATAAACGCAGGATGGATCATACCGCTTCCCATAATCATACTCGGCGGAATATACGGAGGATTTTTCACCGCATCCGAGGCCGCTGCTGTGGCGGTCGTATACGTCCTGATCATCGAGGTGCTGATCTATAAGGATATAAAGATCAAGAGGGATATACCGAAGATTGCGGCAAACTCGATGATTTTGGTGGGTGGAGTATTGATAATCCTTGGATGCGCGCTAGGCCTTACGAACTATCTCGTCGACGAGCAGATTCCGATGAAGATCTTGAGTATCATGAAGACCTTCATTACGAGCAAGATCATGTTCCTCGCTGTACTCAATGTCTTCCTCCTGGTTGTCGGATGTTTGATGGATATCTTCTCGGCCACGATCGTCGTCGTGCCGCTGATCGTTCCGATCGCCAAGGAGTTCGGTGTAAATCCAATTCATCTCGGAATTATATTCCTCACGAATTTGGAGATCGGTTATTCGACGCCACCCGTCGGAATGAATCTCTTCATATCGAGCTTTCGATTCAAACGCCCGATTCCGGAACTCTACCGCGCATCGCTTCCATTTCTTGGAGTTCTTCTCGTAGCGTTGATAATTATCACTTATTTTCCTGATCTATCGTTGTGGCTGGTTAGGCTCTTCGGTAGATAAAAACACGCAACCCAATTTCCAAACCCCTGAGGTTGATGTTTTATATCCCCCATTAAAAAAGGCTGCCAAAAGCAGCCGCTGTTAACCGTTATCAATCCAGATCAGCGTAGCAGGAAGTCCGTAAAGCAGTGTTGTGCAGAATCCATGCACTTGAATAGAAGCCTAACGTAACCCGTAACCCCGAAGCACGAGATAAGGGTCAGCGGGTGAAAGAGAATGTGTTTTGCTGTTATCGTCCCGCGTATCATCGTTTTGCCTCCATGCCTATATATGTGCATAAAGGGTGCCAATCGGCCCTTTGCGGGGACAGTTCAATATAAGCAATAATTACAATGAGTTATATTCTTATAGATATATATCTTCTATAAGTAATAGAAGCCATTTTGAGGGGAGAAGACCCCTGTTTTGGGGTCTTTGACGGTCAAAAAAATCCCCAAACAAGACGGGCTTGTTTGGGTTGTTTAGATTACTTATACTCCACATTCACTATCTCAAAGGACCTAAGCCCTTTCGGCGTCTTCACCTTAACTTCGTCGCCCTCTTCCTTGCCGATGAGTGCTCTGGCGATCGGGGATTCGATCGATATCTTACCTGCCGATATATCCGATTCATCCGTTCCGACGATGAAGTAGGTGAGGTGCTCATCGTTATCTATATCCTCGATCGTAACCGTAGCGCCGAACGTAACCTTATCCGAATTGATCGTCTTCGGATCTATGACCTGCGCTAACGATAGTTTGTGTTCGATCTCCTTCATCTGTTGATTGAGAAGACCCTGCCTATTCTTCGCCGCATCGTACTCGGCGTTCTCAGAAAGATCGCCCTTTTCCCTAGCCTCCTCTATATCCTGAACGTTCTTGGGGCGCTCAACAGATTTTAGGTGCTTCAACTTCTCCATCAAAAGTTTTTGCCCCTCAGGAGTCATCGGAATTCTCTGTTCCATATTCTACCTCATCATCAATCCATTCGACTCGCCCCGAGCTTAATGCTCGTGGCTTGCTCAGGATTGATCCTGAGCTATTACAACCAATTTATACTTCACCAGTCGAAGGATCAAAATAATACCGCCTTCAGCTTTTACAACTGAAGGCGGAGTTTCGTTATCAACGGTATGATATAATTAAACACCGAAGAAAAAGATTAGTCAAGACGCTTGAATGATTGACAATTTTTTCAACAGGTTTAAATTGAGAAGTATGGGGAGTGTAATTCCGATCAATTCTAGAAGGGTATTCACACAAATTGAGGCTGAGGAGTTGCTTCCCATAGTGAAGAGGGTTACCGAACGCGCAGCCCTCACCGTAACCGATCTACAGGAACAACTCCGCTGGACACCCACCGAGGAACCCCTCTACGGAAGGCTATCGAACAAGATCGAATCCGCAGTGAAGGTCTGGGCCACGAAGATATCCCGCCTCGGATGTGAACCTAGGGGCATCTGGCTCGTCGATTTCGATGCGGGCGAGGGGTGGTTTTCGTGGCGCTATGGCGATGACGGGCTTGGCTTCTTTCACTCTCACAAATTCTCGCTCGACAGGGCGCTCTTTTCAGAAGAACTTCCCACTTGACCGGAAAGTCCCTATAAGACAACCTCTAGGGCTCTAACGACGATCATCCGCATAAAATGAGGAGCGCGTATATGCATAAGCCGACCATAAAA
>CAYWIG010000013.1:0-14351 GCA_964458295.1 uncultured Myxococcales bacterium | reverse complement strand
GTACCGTGTATCCTTAGGACATGCGTTTCCCATGGCTCGATGCCCTCCACCCTCGAGGAAGTGCTTGGGTGGCAACAGTCGTACGTCCTCACGGAATCTACAGATCCAAGCGCTTGCATAAATATGGAGAGTGTGTAGTTGCCATCTTTGTAGAGCGTGAGTCGTCCACGAACATGAGATCTCCAAAACCTATCTTTTATATATTCCCCTAGGGGAAGGTTGTTGACCCTGATTATTTTAATATCCTTCGATGTGTCGTGACTTTCCGCAGTACAATGGGGTGGGGTATACAAGGGAGGATCTGTTATAATTGCCCAGTTGACCTCGAAAATGTCTATTTTTGCATCAACCAGTTTAAACGATGCAAGGATGCCGTCTTTAGAACCCAACGCCGAATTATCCCCGTGGATCATATCCTCATGTTCAAACTCCATAGAATCGATAGTGTAGCTTTGTGAATAATTCTGTTCAACCTCAGATGTTCCCAAAATTGTAGGATATGACCCTTTACACTCATAAGCTGCCCTCACGACCAGACCACTGCCTAAAGGATCACAGGTCGTGCAAATCGACACCTCCGTGATAGATGGAAATTCTATCGCGTTTTGAGCGTTGTTGACGGCAATGAACATTATCAGATTGGGCCTTTCGCCCTCCTCTTCGAGACAGATTTCCCCGTCGGGATCGCTACCTTTGTATTCATGATATTTTGCAGATACAATCCCTTTCTGGTTGATCTCGCCGAGTATATATTTGTCAAAATCTTGACTGTTATTTGGAATTTCGACATCGGCATGAATGAGCAGAACGCCCAGCTTGGTATCCGGATTCTTGGTGAAGTTGGAATGTTTTATTTTAAGGAATCGATTGTTTTTTCTCTCTCCTTTGAGGGAGACTAGGTTATAGCTCGTCTGTCCCGAGTTTAAATTGGGCAGTAATACGTTAGCGTTAACATCATTTGTACCACACACAAACTCCTCCTGGTTGGTGTCTAGATATTTGTGTGGTACAGAGAGGCCTTTGAAATATTCGATATCGTAGTAATTGTATCCAAAGATATTCTCATTGAGGAGATCGTAGTCGATATTTAAATTACTGGCCGCGAACTGTGCGCCGTGTTCCAAAAGAAGGCTGCGCATAATCGTTTTACTATCCATACCTCTGTGACCCAGGAGGTATTGATGAAACGGATATCCCGCTCCCCCCGATTTTTCAAAGAGGCTGAAGAGATATCTGAAGAAGATGCTTAAGGGATATCCCTTACGGCCGGTCAGTTCATAGATATTCACTCCAACCTTGTCTTCCAAGAAGTCGGCGTCCCAGATCAGTTCTGAATTGATGTTGGTATCGATCACCCCCTCCATAGCCGTTGCCAATCCCTCATCATAGAGATCGGCATGATTAAAATTGTGTATGCTCCAAAGTTGCTCAGCAAATACGTGGAAGAGTTCGTGAATAACAGTGCCTTTCATCATGTTGATTGCCAGGATAGTATCGGGCACTTGAGTGCGTCCTTCCACAGACACCTCAACATTTTTAGAGGGAGAGCGAGCCTTGATGAACAGGACTGATCCACCTCGATCAGCATTGAACTGTTGAACAAAACCCAGATCGGATGATAGGGAGGTCACGTAGATTTGATAAGGCCTGTTGCTGCTTGAGGTATCGGTGATCTGCCACCGCCTCGTGGCATCCGGCCTCCTGCTCATATCAAATATGGGCCGCGGGTCGGGCGTGGGGAGCGCATAGGTATGGTCGCGTATGGCAGGCCACGGCTTTTTACCCCTTTCAAGGGTTGTCTCCAGATAGTTGGCTATCAAGACGGCTGTATTAGAGGCGTTTGGCGTACCCGTGTTGTAATAGACCTCAACAACGGTGTTGCTATCTGCCTGCGCGCAGATGCATCCGTTTACATTGGCCGCATCATATAGGATTGCCAAATGTGCCTCTATAAAATCGTCAACATATTTTTCAATGCCTTCTGCAGGGGGCATGTCAATTGTGCTGGAATTTATAGCCCGCCTCGTCGCTGCCGACGGAAACTTGCAATAGTCTTCGCTGCTGCAACCTGTAACAGTAGTTGGCGCTACAAGATAGGTTGCACCCGGTTCGCTTCTGAGCACAAGCGGTGAAAAGAATGCATTTATTCCGGCCGCCGCTTCAGGATCAGCATCCGGATTATTAAGATACTGCTTCATTTCAGAAAGGACAGCCGTGCCGGATCTGTTCCGGGCATCGGCGCCTGAATCTGCATTTTGTCTATAACGCTCAAATCGTTTTTCATGCAATCTGTCGGTTCCGATTACAAAGTAGAGTTTTTGCAAAAAGTATTCGGAGGCTGTGATTACACCTTCCTGAAAATCCCTCTCTATAAGATCGAAGGTGCTCCGGCCTGCGGCCACAAGCGTATAATTCATTCTTTCCAAAAGAGAGATTTCTTCTACCGTTCCTTCCCCTTCCCCTACTGGTTTAGCGTCAACCTTCTCCACAGGAGTTAAGTCACGCCTTCCAGATTTCTTGATACTTCCCCCTTCATCTTTTTTGGGGGATAGGGGTTTGCCGTTTTTTTGGACTTGCTTCCTTTTTTCTGTCCGAATCGGTTTCTTTGTCCAGAAACCGAAACTTCCTGCGTTAACACCTATCGGAATCGATACCAGAAAGGAGCATACCAGGACCACTGCCAATAAGTAGTGTTTGCGTGACATGACTCTCCCAGCCTTAAAAACAGTTACTCGATCACCCACGTCACGCTATATAGAGCAAGAATTGTGCCACGCTTGCAGAGGTGATTAGCTAGCAATATCAGCTAGCTAACCTACGCGCGGCTCTCATTTTAATAATACCGTATGAAACCAAATTCCACGAAGCAATTTTGGGCCATTTTCCACGGAGCAAATATGAACAGCCTTTGATGTATATTCAAGCAGTTAACTCGAGGAGCGGATTATTGCTCCGTCTCTGAGAGGCAATATTTGCTTCGTGGACGTTGGTTTAAATCTCCCTCATCCCATTGATCCTTGTCTTCATCATGCGCATAGTTACAGAGGAAAGAGTTCTGCTGTCTGAACTGGTGGGGTATGGAGACTATATCCAGAAGACCAGATATAGGCTCATTCCAGGCATTTGGTAGGGGGACTTTATCTCAATCGTTAAATATAGGGAAAAATGCTATAATTTATCTCGATGAAATCGATAGCTAAAAAGCTTCATATAATCCTCTTTGCAGTACTGATTGCATGCGCCGCCTGCTCAGGTGGAGGAGGATCGGGGACCTTTCCGGAACAGATAATAAATGTTTCAAACTGCGACTCCACATCCGGCTCCGATAGCTCGGGTACATATTGTTCGTTGGACGAAGCCATCCTGGCTGCGGCAAATTATGCAAATCCGGTCCTGCTTCTGGCAGCTGGTGAATATTCAATCTCTCAGGAAATCACGAGGACGATAACGTTTAGATCCTCCGGCTACACGGCATCTGCAAGTTCATCGACGTCGAAATCTACAGTAGTCTTAAATAATTGTATGACTACGGGATTGATAGTGCCCAACTCTTTGACATCTGCTGTCACCATAAGTGGACCAAGCGATAATACAGCTTTCAGGGTAAGTATGACGAATTCGGAGAATACAATTTCAGTTCAGGGCATACGGGTCGTGGCTATGGAATCCCAACTGGCCTTCAACGTCACGAGCGGCATCCTATCGATGAGCGATAGCATCGTCAGCGGTCCGATGATAATTAACGGGGATGACTCATCAGCGATCTTCGATGATGTGACCATCAGCGCAGAAAACTATGTTCGTGCGGATCCGATTCCGTTCAATTGGGACCTTCAAAACATGACTGAACTGTATAGCGATCCCAGCATCTGTGTTGAGGGAAAGACCTTCGGTGCCGCTCTCGCCATAAATGGAGGGGCGAGTTTTACCGCCTTAAATATGGAGATCACAAATCACGACGGTATCGGACTCTGTGTTACCGAGGAGTCGACAGCGCTCCTTTGTAGCGGGAGCATTCACGACATAGGAGTTGGCACATTCAACAGCTTGGGGCGCGGGGCATATGTTGCGGAAAAGAGCCAACTCACCCTAATGGAGACGAGGATATATGATAACGTCGAGGCGGGCGTCCTGGTTGAGGATGTAGATAGCAAACTCGTCATGTCGGATGGCGCCAAGGTCGATTCGATCGAAAGGGGTGCTATAATGTCAACAGCGGTCGGCGTCGCCGTTCAGGACGAAGCGGAAGCCGAAATATCGGATTCATACATAGAGAGCATAAGCGGGCCTGGACTCTATGTTGTGAACTCCGGCCAGGCGACGACTGCCTCCACTGAGATAAAGGGAAATAGCGCAGCAGGCGTTTTAGTGGATAAAGCAGCACTTATACTCACCGATTCGACCGTCTCAGATTCCATTATCGATCTACAGGAGGGCTTGGGGCTTGGCGTCTATGCGATTCACGACACGCCATCATCATTAACCGTTACAGGGTCAACTATTGAAAATAACATATACGCAGGAATATACGTCGCTGGCGATGGGGGAACCATATCGATTTCCGATACACAGTTTCTAACCAACAGGCGCGTCGAGGAGTATACAAATATATTTATAATGGGCCATGGCTTCTGTGCTGTACACGTCTGTGCCGACTTAACCCTCGATGGTAACTATCTCGATGGAAACGAAGGTCCGCAGACGATGCTAGACGGCTCGAACGCAACGCTCACTGGCACCAACACTTATGTTACGGATATAGCAAACGGCATAACGGATTTTCAGCAACAGGACTGCGATTACGCTTGCGTCACCCCCCTCACCCTGTCGGATCTCTATACCGCTGGACTCACATCATCCAACATCGTCTCCATCTGTCCCGCACACGACGATATCGTGGCACTTCCCGCATATTCACTCTACCTCCAGGAGGTCGAAGCGCAGAATTGGTAGTGTGTAGATTCAATCCCCATCATTTCTGTTGCCATTTTTTTGAAGTATGATCGAATCGGTCGTCGTCAAGAGACTCATTCATACATGCTTTGAAGGGGGAGTTTATGAAAAGAGTGCTATTCTTAATATGCCTTTTGTCGATCTGCTTTTCCTATAGCCCAGCGTTTGCCGCAGAGGATCATGATGATCACAATATCAACCTGGACAACGGAACTCTCTACAATAGAAACATCCACCACAGGCGCCCTGCGAAGAATATCGATGAGAAGTTCGATGAGATATTCGAAAAGAGCGTCGAGGAGAGCCTATCGTTTAAACTGTCATCCGATTTTCTCTCTCGCTATACGTTTCAGGGGATGGCCTCGAGCGATGGATGGGTTTGGCAACCTTCGGCAGGTGTCGAGCTCTACGGCTTTGGTTTCAACGTATGGGGAAACTTCGTTTTAGGCAACATACCGGATCAGGGAAAGATCAACGAAATCGATCTGACCTTCTATTACAATATGAAGTTTGGCAACCTGACGATTCAACCCTACATACTGACCTGCCTCTATCCTACGAACAACAAGCTCTCGCTCGATTATTCAGCATATACCGATGTCGAACCGTCGCTTCACCTGGCCTACACGCTTGGGCCAATAGACCTATATGTCGATTTCACCGCCTATGCGCACCCCAAACCCGGCGCAATATTCATGGATGTAGGAATCGGAACACAGCAGAAGATATTCAAGAGGCTAGGCATCGAAACGGCGGCACAATTCGGCTTCGCAAATTCAAAGTTCAACCGCCACGCCTACGGCGTATCGAAAAACAAGATCGACTTCTTTGAATACACACTCAGTATAAACTGGAATCCGATCATGGGCTTTGTCGTATCTCCAAATGCAAACGTTTCTGCGTTGCTATCAGCTGACCTTAGGAATGCGGTAACAACACCCGTCCTCGTATGGGGCGGAGTAGATTTTACCTACAATTTCTGATTGAAACCTCTCTTAGCATGCGTAAGGATTAATCCACAATCTTACATTCTCCATCGATACACCTGACGATCGATCTGTCGTGCAATCCCTCCACCTTTATCCCATCCATCTCATCGACTTCGACTTGAAAGGTCATCCAGTCATCCGGCCTATATAAACCGAAGAGCCGTCTTCCATCAATTATTCTGGAAGCCATCCTGCCGAAGCTCTCACCGACGAAAACGTTAAAGAGTGAACAGCTGAAAAAGATAACGGTTGCATCATCTTCCAGCCCCCTCTCAATAGCCATCAACTCCTTTGCATCAGACTTATCGAGATATCTGACATCATAGTCACCGACGTCGCCGAGATGTAAACGATCGGACGTCCCGTGACCGCCCACAAAGAGCAGATCGACTTTTTTGTGCTCGGTCACTGCACGATAGTGCTGCAACAGTTCTACGGTATTATTTACCCTGAAGTAGACGACACGGTGTGTATCAAAAATATCCCTTTCACTACCCTGATAATCAAAGGCGCCTTCATCATCCGACATGGGATCAATTATCACAGCCAAAGGCCTATCATCTTCCCCATCGAGATGCGTCCTATTATGGATCAATTCTTCAAGCTGTGAGGTGTTAAATTTATCGACCGGAATATTGAACTCACGAGCCTTGGCCATGATACTGTCATACCTAGCTTTCAACTCGGGAGATAGTAGCTCAGGCTCCTTTATAAGACTGATATCGCATTCGAATACGAGTTTTTGGATTTCCGGATCGGTAAAAAATTTCTGGTCGACGAAGGAGATAGAACGAGGATTTTTTCGAGCTGCAGCACGAACGATATCGATTTCACCCTTGAGACGATCGCTGAGTCCATCGATAACGATGTTCCCATTTTCTATAGCGAGCAAAGCATATCTCTCTATATCCCTTATACGCGCGGATGCATACCTAATGGCATATCCATCCTCCTTTATCGCCTCTTCTACTATTTCATCATCATCCCTGATTGATTCACCGAAAAACTGAAGCGACCAACCGGCGGATCGCACAGCGGCCAGAGCTATCTTTTTATCGTTGAGATGTTCACGAAATTCCGATGGAAGGAATTGCACTATACCACCATCCTTGGATGCGGCAGCGAGAACGATCGCTCGTTCACCCTTCAAATCCTTATCCAAGTATTGATAGCACCATGGATGCGCATCGATCAATCTGAGTGCAAAATCGCGATTTACTAGCAGCTCCCTATCGATATCCCTTGCCAACACATAACCCGCGCCCGCCTTGATAGCGGATATAATAAAGTCAGGATCCCCTCTTAAGGTCGACGGTAGATGTTCCAATGCCAACGGCTTTGCCTTCAATATGCGTATTGCAAAATCGTGATCCTCAAATACCTGTTCCGGCACATGCTTAAGAATTCTTATATCGGCATGCATCGCTTCATAGATAAACTCCTTATCGACCTTTAGCTTTGCCAGGCTACCCATCAGGTCAGGATACTTCGCCACCATAACCAGGCCAACCCGCTTACTGCCATCTATCATCGTTGCGACATCTTTCGGATTTCCAGGCCTATTCTCAAGATATGTTAGAAGGAGATCATCGTTTTTCTTTAGAGCAGGGTCAAGGTGATGAAATACTTCATAGTTGAGTTTAATCAACTCCCCTATAAACGGGATATCCCCTTTGAGATCACTGCCTATTTCAGAAAACATATCGGGCTTCTTACCGATAACCATTTCTACAATTGTTTTGACCGATTTAATCCTATCGGATGCAAACCTGAACGCCTCCGGGTTGTTGTACACCGCGGCAACAACTATGCGATCGGTATCCCTCGCTTTCTCCGGAAGAAGACCTAGCGACATACCATTCTCCAAAACTATAGCCACTTGAAGCCATATCTCATCGGGATACTTCGAAGCCAGCTTCGCCACATCATCGGTTTCGATACTCTTGAAGAACTCCAATCTCTTCATAAGGGGCTTCGTTCCATCAAAGCCAAAGAGCCTTGTATAGGTTTCTTCATCAAGATCCGTCGACTTAAGCAGCTCATGTTTTTCATCCACGATTCCATCGGATAGAAAGCTAAGCATCTCCCTTATTCGGTTATCGCCGTTCGCCAGCCCATTGATCTCCTGTTCGGTCAGACCATCCCTATCAGCGTACAGCTGGATGGCAGAGCGCAGGACTGCCTCGGCATTTAAAATCTTGCTCATGATAGACCACTCCGTTCTTATTATTATCGACAGAAGGCTTAGGTGGAGTTGCTAGAAAATACACCAATAATATCATATAGATAAACAATTATCGGCAAGAGGAACATTGATGGAATAAACCGTAAGTTGAAAAATAAACCTATCGAAGCTCCCGGGATTTCGGTGGATTTCATTTTTCTATCTATTTTATAAATACATTCACACTGTTAACCAATACCTAGCAACTTTAATCAAGATCTACCGATAATAAATCATACATTATATGAGAATCTCCCTGGGCTTATAGCCTTGGGTCCTTTTTGGGGAAGGGGCCGTAAGAGGAGTTTCATATGAGTTTTCTGAAAGGTTTTCTAAAAGGCGCAGCTTGCCTAGGCGGCTTCAATCCACTCTGCTGGACTGGTGGTTGTGCTGCCAGTAGATCCGGACTAACACGTCGTTTCAGCAGATCACATGAACGCAATGGAGTTCGCGTCACTGAATATATCGCAATGGGTAAAAATCTCTTAGCTCATGCTAAATATTTTATGAAAAGATGGCCGAACACTTATACTCACTTTAATTATACAATGACAGCCTCAGGTGTCTGCAAACCTCATACAAACTTGAGGGCAGTTGCAAAAAAAACTGTTAGAAGAGCATGCCACTTACCCAAGGTAACCATAACGAAGGTTAGCAAGAACGCGTATAAATGCAGAGGCGGTCAATATGATATGCTAATACAAGGCGTCTGCAGTTTTCATCAGATAAACTATAAATGATCCCTTCAATACTTCCAGAAAAGTGTCGGACACACTTAATTAAGCATCTACAGTCTAGCTTTATGGAACTGTAACCTGACCAGGATAAACCTCTATATCGACTTCAGAACCCGTATCATCGGCGGCCACGGCATCCTCAATATTGATGAGATAACTTCCTGATGCATCACTCACAGCACCAACATCGAATGCTACGAGATCGCCATCCGATGTTATAGATTCATTCTGAGGAGAATAAATAACGACGCCACCACTGCTATTCGATGCGAATGTATGATTCGGCGCTGCATCGTTTGTCGTCGGTTGAATAAAATCATACAGAGTGATATTTTCAGAAGCTGAAATAATTCTCATTTCAATGGCACTGATGTAAGGCTCATCCTCTGAGACTATAAGATGAACTGCGGTAGACAGACTGGACTGCCCATCCGGTGTCAAATCGTGATCGATACAAAGAGTATTCTGCTCAGGAGCCACAACTTCGTCACATGCGGGCCTTAAGTAGATAGTCGCAATATCCGTCGAAATTTTATCGGCAGAATATTGCATATCATCGCCTGTGACAACCTCACTGACCTGAAGGGTTAAGGTGGAGGTTTCAAGCCTTAGTGCAGTAAGTGCAATAGATCCTATCTCCGCATCGATGAACGATTCACTCGACTGAAAAATATAACTCCCATCGTCCCGCCTCGACGCGATTTCACCGCCCAAAATAACTTCGCCAATCTCGACACTTCCGGTAAGCTCCACCGAAAATGTCATCTTCTTAACACCGATCACTGTATCGGGATTTTCGATCGAACAGACAATGGGATCCTGTTTGCTGGTTATTATGTTAGGGCATGTAACGGTGATTGTAATGGTTCCTGAATCATCCGAGCCAGAACCAGAACCCGTCGTATTACAGCCTAATACAGGGATGATGAGCGCCAGAATCGCCAAATATTTCAACATGGGTAACCTTCGTTGCGGATTTCTGATTTCGGATTGCGGTACCGAAATCCGCAATCACCAATCCGAAATTAAGTGTCGGACGCTTTTTTTAGTGCAACCCTGATACATGTCCCCGTTTCGCATCGATCCTCTTCGTCACAATATTGAAGATGAACATGGCGAAGAAGGCTATCATTCCGATACCGGCATAGATGTACCAGATGTGATGGGCGTTGGCATATGCTGACTCCATATTTTCCGGGGCAATCGTCTTAGGATCCGGGCAGTACGCCGCGAGAAGATATCCTGAGATTACGAACGTAAAGATGTAGGAGAAGAAGCTCTTGAGATATGAATATCCCATATAGAGGCCGATCTCATCTTTGGGCGCCTGCTTTGAGATATATTCGAAGAAGCGCGGCTGCAAAAAACATTCGGCAAGACCTTGAAGCCCTACGGCGATCGCCATCATGATCGTGATCGGATGCATAGCGATCTTTCCTACGAGATGAATATTCGATCCCGCCATCGACTCGAGCACCGGCGCGAAGGCAACAGCCAACGCCGAAATGGGCATGATGATAAAACCGATCAACATGGCACTTACAGGTTTAATTCGTTTTACGAGTTGAGTTATCGGAATAACGCAGAGCACGACGATGAAGGGGTTTACGTTCGATATCCACTCCGGCGAGGCTGACTCCCCGACCATGCGTAGCACGTACTTCGGCATCGTCGCGTAGGCCTGGGATTGCGTGGACCAGAATCCACCGAGGATGATGAGGAAGATGATATAACGAACATCCTTCACCACATGAAGGAGGCCCTTCATTATCTCCTTCGCCTTGCTTTCACCCGTATTCTGCACTTCTAACCCATGAGCCTTGTCCTTGTAGAAGAGGGCGACCATTATGAGCGCCAGCAGACTGAGTGCTCCCGCCAATAAGTTGATATATTCTAAGCCCCAGTGAATACGAAGTTCCCTAGCAAACATCTTTCCACAGAACGCGCCTATATTTACCGCTGTATAGAATATTGAAAATGCACGAGCGCGATTTATCTCATCGGTACATTTCGCCATCGTAGCCGTGATGACCGGCTTGAAAAGCGCGGCACCGAACATGATGAGTATCAATGATATGATAGCTGTTATCTTACCCTGCCACGCGCCAAGAAGTGTATATCCAACCGTCATGAGCGCGAATGAAGCCATGAGCGCCTTTCTAAAACCGGTTTTATCCGCCCACGCACCCATGAGCGCCGGCAGAAAGTAGAGCACGGCCACGAAAATACCGACGATCCAGCCGGTCTCGACATCGCTGAAGCCGATATTGCGGGTTAGGTAGAGCGTCAACGCGATATACATCGCATACCAGCTGACACGCTCGAAGAGCTCCAATACGTTCGATACCCATACCGCCTTTGGAAACCGCCACGTCATCTTTCCTTCGGTCATTGAGTGCTCCTTTTGTTGTTCACTACATTTAGATGATGTCTTTTATTAAGTGAATCTAGGACAATTATTCAATTGGGAATACAAGTATCATAATTCCAATTAGCCAACAATATTAACTTAATGTATTTCAAGGGAAAATGGCGAGTTTCGCGTTGATCCCAGAATACGGTGATCCGACATCTTACGATTGATTTCCATCTATAATATACATAAAGTCACCCAAAATTATGAAGGGAGGGGTTATGCCTGAACAGGAGATCGGATTTGTCGAACATTGGTTTGGTAAGATCATGGTGGCCGGAATAAAGGTCACAGATGGAACCCTTAAGGTCGGAGATACCGTCCGTATAAAGGGCCACACATCAGATTTCACATGCACGGTTGATTCGATGCAGGCCGAACACGGTGCTGTCGAAGAAGCGAAGACTGGCTCCGATGTCGGAATAAAGGTTCCAGAACATGCACGCCAACATGACAAGGTATATAAGGTTACGGACTAAAATTCGGTAAAGCATAGTTCATAATTTTACTCGATCGGTTTTTTTATCCGTCCTTCCATCTTCCGAGATATGGTCAATCTCGCGTATATATGCTTGTTTTATAATGTTTTTTTATTATATTAATATATATAATATAAATCATTTTTTTTAGAAAAAAGTTTATTTTTATTTTGACATAGCCATACCCTTCATGTAAAAGCGCGCCTCAATTTTGAAAAGCGGAGTGCCCTAGGGTGCGCATCAAAGAGCAATTCCCTGTTTAACTCCATATCGTGAAGCAAAGAAATTATAACATCCTGAAGTAAGGGGATGGTCGCCTTACTTCGGTTAAATGTGCGTCTTCGATTGAGGCGCCAAAAATTGAAAACAAAAGGAGAGAAGTTATGACAGAAACATTAAACGGATTATTGAATGCTGGAACTGCGATTTACAACTATCTAATCGCTGATTCGGGTGCCGATGCAGCTATCGACATCACTGCCACAGGTGCAAAGTGTGCAGATTTTGCAATCGTCGACACTGATACCGGTGAAATCCTCAGCAACGTAACAGAATGTGAATTTCCAGAAATGCACATCCAGGGTAATAGCTCTGAGTGCGAAGACTTTGAAATAGTAGATCTGGATACAGGTAAAACCATCGGTTACGAATCAGAGTGTAGTTTTTCAGAAATGGAGATTCTGGGAGATGCCAGCAAAGCAGCAAGAGTCCAAACACAAAATAACGTCAAGAGATTCGCTACTGCTAAAGTTTATTAATAGTTTTTATCTTAATTGAAGGAGATAGTTATGTCAGAATGTATATGTAACGATAAAGATGTCTTTAAATGTTTGGATGCTTGTTTCAACGCCTCCGAGCAAATGGAATTACATTCCCAGAGCGATGAAGCTGCCTTCGTCCATGAGAACGAGGATGGAGTGAAGCAGGGCGTCTATGTATTCCCTGAGATGAAGCTCGAGGGAAAACCTTCAACAAAGAAGGATGGCGATGTCACCGAGTATACCTATACCGAAGATGAGGTTGAACCGGTAGTCCTCAATGCACCGAATGCACTTTCAGGAGTGTTCAGGTACTTCATGAATCCAGCAATTCTCGCCAGCATGATCAGGCAGAGATAAATAGAAAATTATACAATAAAAAACCCCGCATGAAGCGGGGTTTTTTTGTGACTAAACTAAAAACTCAATTACCTCACTATTAGAGTACAGCTCTGTGCAACACCTGCTTTCGCCGCAGCGTCGCTACCAGCTCCTTCGGCGGATTCATCGTCCTGGTTATCCTCCTGCGGCGTTTCCAAAACCTTCTTCTCCTCCTCGAGGGGAACGGATTCAGAAATCTGAAGTCTCTCCACCTTGATGGTGACATCGGATATCTCAAGGTCGTCGTACTTTCGATCCTCGCTGATAGATGTATGACTGAGTACTACAGAATCCGGACCATCGTCATTTCCGTTTTCTGATGCCGAGATCGTAACCTCCTGAGGTGCCGCCCAATTTTCCGGCGTAAATACGAGATATTGAGGCTCAACGACGACCTCATCATCCACATTTAGCATCACCGTCACATTATGCTGAGGCTCCTTATTTAGAACTATGCTGTACTTATCCTTCTTTCCATCCTGCGAAACCAAAGTAGACCCGCCACTCTCGAATACCAAAATTGCAGCTCCCGCAAACTCATACTCAATTGCGATCGAATCCAACTTCACATCACCGATTCCACCGGAATGCAAAAACGCTTTGAAATAGAATGTTCCGATGCCGACATCCTCCACGAAGAGCGGGAGATGTTCATCTATCTCCTGGGCGCTATTCGTCTCATCGAAGCCTGAGGCCTCTACCCACACTGCATTATTGAAGTAATACCAAATATCACCATCGTTGGAGATTTGATATCTAACGCTCCCCCCATTATCGACCTCCACCGTTTCCACAAAGCTCTGAAGGCTCGAATATTTCGGAGCAGGGGTCTTATTTATAATGGTCGGATTCGTCGTAGCATAATAACCCGGTCCAATACTTACGCTCTTAACGAGCGGGAGGATTGACTTGATATCGGAGGAAAGAAAGGCGCGATATTGGAGATACCTCTTATCGGTCTGCAGGTTGATAAAGGGTATTTCAGGCAGTGAATCGTCCTGGTTCATCAGTTCTGAATAATATGATCCATTTGTTCCATCCGGTCCGATGAAAGATTCGCCCTCACAGTCGGCCAGATCGCATGTTCGAACTTGATACTTCACATCAATTGCACCTCTGATGTATCTGTTTTGAATCTCAGCCTCTGTGAGTTCGCGGTTGTAGATTGCAAACTCATCCACCATTCCTCCTTCAAAATTCGCAGTGCTCCCGCTCGCCAGACCTCCAATTCTAGGCTTAGAGGTCGCGGTAAATTTTATGTTGGGAACATCACCGCGGCAATTATCGATGGACTGTTTCTTTCCGTCCAAGTACAATTTTATGTTCCCATCAGAAACTTCGCCGTTATTAAATACCGCCACAATATGGTGCCACCCGCTCGCGTACCCATTTGACTCAACGCCTAATATCGAGTCGC
>CAYWIG010000012.1:0-14507 GCA_964458295.1 uncultured Myxococcales bacterium | reverse complement strand
TATTCATTGCCCACATCCTCTTCTTGGATAGTGATTTGTGGCGAAAACCTTTCATCCATCTGTGAACCTACAGCGTGAACAAGTTCCGCATATGATGTGTAGAGTCCCATTCTGGAATCTATGACCTGGGAGCGTGCCGATGCCAGCAGGCTCTGTGCATTGAGCAGTTCCACGATGTCGGCGGCGCCCTTGCGGTATCTGGCGAGTGAGGCGTTGTACGACTCCCTGGAGCTGCGAAGCAGGGTGTTTGATGCGCGCAGCTGCTCCGACGCAGTTTTGAAATTGTTGTAGGCGTTCCAGACCTCCTGGATGACCTGTTCCTCTTCGAGCTTTAGCTGTGCACGCGCAGCGACCAACTCGGCTCTGGCTTCCCGGATGCTGTTTCTCATCTCGAATCCCTTGAAGAGTGGGATTTCGATGTTAAAAGTTCCGTAATATGAGAGGCTGTCGTTGCTTCGCATCCTCTCCCAGGTCGCATTTCCACCACCTGTGATCTTTGGGAAGGGAAGGGCGCGCGCCTGTAAGAGCTCCGCCTCCCTCTGTTTGACGGAGGCCTTCGACGATGCGATCGCCGCGCGGTTACGCTTTGCATCCGCGATCAGATCATCCACATTGTTGCCGAGCTTGTTTAAAGGTAATCGACTCGGTGCATCCATGACATCAAACGGGGTGTTGGCTGGCCAACCGACAGTTGTAGCCAAACTCCCTTTAGCGATCTTGGCCTCACCCCTGTTTGATACGAGCTCAACCTCCACGCTCGCCTTGCTAGCTCTAGCTTGCAACACGTCGACGATGGTGCCGGCGCCTGTGCGCTTTCTTTCTTCGGTCGCTGAAAGGGTTGTTCTCGCCTCACGAAGGCTGATCTCAGATGCACGAACCTTCGAGATGTCTCCGATGTAATTGTAATAAGCCTTCGGCACATCCCTTAAGAGATCCTGTATCGCCTGATTGTGATTCCAATTCGCGGCGATGAGCGCCTGTCTCGCAGCCTCCGCTTTTGCACTCCTGCCTCCGAAATCAAGCAGGAGATAGTCGAGAGCCAGGTCAGCTGAAAAGTAAGACCTTCCACCCTGTAGCTGCGGAATCCTTCCCGCGGCGCCACCAACATTTGTTTCAAGGGTGGGATAGTAGCTGCTCCTCGATTTTCCCCAACCGGCCGCTGCGGCTCTAGCTTGGGCCCATGTGATTCTAGTCTCGGGGCTATTCTGCAGGGCGATGTTTATCAAATCTGGTAATACCAACTTCTTCCGTCCAGCGATCTCTTCAAGCGGATCCTTGTCGACGATCTCCGGTTTTAAGATATTTTCGCGTGTCTCCTTAAGCTTCATTGGAGCGAGATCGCCTTTGGTGCGGATCATGGCGGCTTGTGAACTGGGGGCTAGTCTATCAGAATTAGTCTCGGGAAGATGCTTTGGGCATCCTGTAAGCGTTAGGAGAAGTATCAGTGACGAAGACTGAAGAAGTAGATTCTTAGCGGTACGCCTCATCTGTCCGTTCTCCCCCTCATGGAGACCTAAGAATGAAAAAACTGAATGATAATCAATAATTTGAATATCAATTCGTGTCAAATCCAAATGAGAGGTGGATCGCAGGAAAATGGCCCGTGGCTAAGCCCGCTTTGACGCGATATGCAAGCCGACGAGTCTTGCGACTACGACGGCTATATACATCGATCCGGCAATGGCCTCCATCACGGTCAACATTTTGGTGAAAGGGTGGGTGGCGACGATGTCCCCAAAGCCGGTTGTCGTGAGGGTGGAATAGCTGAAGTAGAGATAATTATAAAATCCATCGATTCTGAAGCCGACATGGTTATCCAGGTTTATTGCCGCGAATATGAAGGCGAAGAACATACCCATCAGGAGGTAGACGCATATGCTGCCGAGGATCATGTCGGTGGTTACCTTTTCATTGAGAAATGTGCTTTTCGATATAGACATAATCGCGATCAAAATGAATGCGGCATATGAAAACGCGCAGATGCAGGAACCAATTCTTGCTATTTCATGGGGGAGGCCGGGTATTATCAGTGTGAGGCTCGATAGGATAGCGATGATCCCCGTGATCAGTGCGAGTATTTTTGGCAGGCGTTTTTCTCGTATCTTCCCTATTACCGAACCGAAAATTAAAAGAAGTGATAGTGCGAAGAGAAGGGATGGGATGAGATTCTCAGCCATGAACGGCGCGAGCATGATCATGAAGATGAGAGAGAATAGTATACGAAGATATCTAGGTGTGTTGGTGGGGGTCATAAAAGCCTCCTTCAGGCGATTTTACTAGGGGCTGACTTCAATGTCCAACAAGTTCAGATATGCTGCCCGAAACCTCAGAAAAACTAGTTCCACCGTCGGTGCTCTTGAAGACCTTTAGGCGATTGGCGGATCCATATATCATATTTGCGTCGCTCGTGTATTCGGTCTCCTTGAAGACGATCGATGGATTCTCGCTGCTGAAATCGACCGATTCGCTCCATGATGTTCCACCATCCGTCGTGCGGTAGATCTTCTGGGTCGTAAAGCCTATGATCGTATTGGAATCATGGGGTGAGGGATCGGGTTCGGAGATCCTAATACCTGTACTCGAAGCGGGAAATTCAGTCCAGTTGGCGCCTGCGTCGGTGGACTTGTATGAAAGAACTCCTTGATCGCCCCAAACAGAGGCATATAAGGTGTTCGGGTTATTTGGATCCATGTGAATGTATCCCTGTTTCAGGGAAGCGAGTCCAGTGTTGATCCGCGTCCAAGTCACGCCAGCATCGATCGACTTTGCAAAGCCGAGATTGTCCGTACTCAGGTCGTCTGTAGAGTTCGTATAATAGCCTGCACAATAGATTATATTTGAATCGTTCGGGTCGACGATGATCGGAAGGACGCGGTTGTTGGTTACGGGAAGGTTGAGGCCGGTCCATGTCAATCCGCCGTCGACACTCTTGTAGATATTGGGTCCTGAGTTGTCCGTGGGCGTATCGCCACTCGATTGCATATTATCCAAACCGATGTAGAGCACGTCCGTATTCGTGGGATCCTGTGCGACGCTCGTGACGGCAACGTTATGAAGGCCTGCTACGGATCTCGTCCATAGAGTTCCGCTATCCGTGCTGTAATAGAAACCGCTTGCTGCCTCAGCACCAGGGCCTGACGTGGTTGCAGCGTAAAGTTTATTCGCATCGGTGTGATCGAATATTATCTGATAAATTTCGGGGTACATGCAATATGCATAATTTTCCGACTGAGGATTATACCATATTCCATCGTTGATGCGTGACCACGTTGCTCCACCGTCGGTGCTCTTAAAAATTCCATTACCCTCATTTCCGATTAGAACTGTGTTTGGATCGGTCGGATGCACAGCCAACGAGTGAAAGGTGTTGTCGGTGTCGTTAGGGCTCTGACCGACCGTCGGTCCATCACACAATCCATCACAGCTATAATCGGTATCGATGCATGCCGTGCTGTCGTCCGTGCCATTGTCGTCATTATCATCGCTGCCACCGCCCGAACTCGAACCACCGCAGGCTGAGAGGGATAAAGCTGAAATGATGAGGAGAGTTAAAAATAATTTTTTCATATCACCTCCACGATAGCGTTCTTTGATATTTATTTAATCACAAAATCGAAATATTTCTTCGGATACGGTTCATCCTTCAACGTATAATGCCACCACTCATTTTTATAGTTCTTGAAACCGTGTTTTTCCATCAGTGTCTTCAAAAGAAGCCTGTTTCTTTTTGCCTCAACACCAAGTTTAGGATTCGCGGTGTGTGATAATGGATCGAAGCAGTCGAATCCGGTTCCCATATTGATGCTGTTATCCTTAAAGCGTTTGGATGCGGACAGGCGGCAGTCTTTTAGCTTTTGTCCAGTTTTGAATTCCTCCTGCCTTGGCGTCGGAATAGGGACGATTGTTATATCCATCGTACTACCCCTGCTGTGTCCTGACTTGGAGGCAATATAGCCATCGTTGAACAGATTCTTCTTATCCACATCCGGATAGAATTCCGCTTTCATCCTCCTGTCGTCGATATCAGCTGCCCATCTTACGAAGTGATCTACGGCTCGCTGCGGACGATAGCAGTCATAGATCTTTAGCGACATCGAGTATTCCTTCAAGTTCTTCTGGACCTTGGCAAGAGCATTTGCAGCGTCCTCGGTGAGAAAGCATTTCGGAGCTTCATATCCGTCAATCTTCTCACCGACGAAGTTGTGAGGTGTGAAGTAACGAATATCCATTACAACATCGGGTATAACTTCCTGGATATCCATGAAGCGTTTGGGAATTTTGTTGTTTGCTGCGTTCGACGGAATGGAAAGTGAAAGTGCGATCAGTATTATAAATATATTAACGAATATCTTCATATCAGGCCCCCATTTCAGCTATTTTGTTTGATCGACCATGGACTATCGACCCTTGAGACTGTAACCATTTTGGTCAATGGTCAATAGTCCATTGTTAATGGTCTGTCCTTTTAGCAAGCGATATTATCCATAATAAAAAACCCTCCGAAGAGTATTCCCAGGAGGGTTTTTTATTATCTAAATCAATTCAACTATTTCTTCGTAAATACAAACTCATGACGTTTCTTGGCCTTCAAACTCTTGTCGTCTTTTTTCTTAGGATCGACTCCGTAGACGGTGTAGGTGATCTTCTCGCCCGTGCCTGAGAGTTTCCAATAGTTTCTGTAGTCGGCGCCAGCATCGCATACGTTGTTATCCTTGTCTTTGCACTTCACGTTGAATGCTTGGGTGTTGGTCTTCGGCGTACCTTCGGCGTTTGCTTCATAGGTCATCATGACCTTGTCGGTCTTGACGTCAATTTCCTTCTGGTTGAGAGTTTTGTCGTCCCAAGTCCAGACCTCTTTACCGCCTTCAAATGTTACCGTACCGATAACCTTGTCACCAACCTGCGTTACCTTCAGGTCTGCGGTTTTACCGTTGAGCTGCGGAATCACAGATGTGACCGTACCCTTGTACTCACCAGTTTCAAAGGATTTGGTGTAGGACGATGCACCAGCTAACGCCGGCAGTGAGATCGCCAATACAGCTGCTACTATAATGAGTCTTTTCATATAAGACCCTCCTTTCATGGAGCCCATGTATACTCAAGGTCTGCTGGGGGATCAAGCGATAAAAAACATTTCGGATTTGGGATTGTGGAACACCTGGATACCAGATACCGGATTCCAGATACGCTGCATTGGATGATGGAATCCACTTGGATGTGCTGGTATCTGGGATCCGGTGAATCCCAAATTCAAAAGCTCACTCAGGCAATCGTGATTTCTCTGGTCAGATAGACATCCTGAATGGCGTTTAGGAGCTTCACGCCTTCATCCATCGGTTTTTGAAAGGCTTTTCTGCCCGAGATGAGGCCTGTACCGCCTGCGCGCTTATTGATGACGGCAGTTTTTACGGCCTGCTGGAGATCGTTTTCGCCGGATGGTCCACCGGAGTTGATTAACCCAGCGCGACCCATGTAGCAGTTTGCGACCTGATATCTCGTGAGGTCGATCGGATGATCAGTAGTTAACTTATCATAGACTATTGGCGATGTTTTTCCGAATTTGATCGCGTTGAATCCGCCGTTATTCGTCGGAAGTTTCTGCTTTATGATATCAGCTTCAATCGTGACGCCCAGGTGATTCGCTTGGGCCGTGAGATCGGCAGATGCATGATAATCGACACCATCCTTTTTGAATGCGTCGTTTCTGAGGTAGCACCAGAGTATCGTTCCCAATCCCAATTCATGAGCGTATCTGAACGCGTGGCTGATCTCCTCGATCTGCCTACAGGATTCCTCGGATCCAAAATAGATCGTGGCACCGACCGCAACAGCACCCATGTCGAACGCCTGATCGACTGACGCGAAGAGTTTTTGATCGAATTTATTCGGATAGGTGAGGAGCTCGTTGTGATTTATCTTTAGGATGAACGGAACCTTGTGTGCGTACTTCCTTGAAATCGAACCCAGCACCCCGAGTGTGGATGCCACGCCGTTGCATCCGCCCTCGATCGCGAGCTTGATGATGTTTTCAGGATCGAAGTAGATCGGATTCGGCGCAAACGATGCCCCAGCGGAGTGCTCGATCCCCTGGTCGACCGGTAGTATCGATAAGTACCCGCTTCCAGAGAGTCTGCCGTGACCGAATAGGCTCTGCAGGTTGCGGAGCACCATCGTAGGCCTATCCGATGTCGCAAAGATCCGCTCAATAAAATCTGGACCAGGTAGATGTAGCTGATCACCAGCAATCGTCTTGCACTTATGGCCCAGAAGGTCAGATCCCTCATTTCCCAAAATATCCAATATATTCTGCATATTTTCTCCTTTGTTTGCGTTTTTGCCGGCGATAGAATAATAAACTAATACAAATAGTCAAATTATAACCGTCGGACACCTCCAAGGTGTCCAATGGTCGGGGGCTTTATGAGATTTTGGAACAAGACGAAGATCGTTGCGACGATTGGGCCGGCTAGCAATTCGAAGACTGAGCTGAAGGCGCTCATTCAGGCTGGCGTCGATCTCATCAGGATAAACGGTGCGCACGGAAGCTTTACCGAGCATGAGATGGTCATCTCCAGGGCACGGGGTGTTGCGAGTTCGCTCAATATGACCATAGGCGTACTTTTGGATCTTCCCGGTCCCAAGATTCGTCTCGGTGAATTGAAGTGTGAATCGGTCATCCTCAAGAAGGGTCAAACGATCACGTTGGCATGTGGTGGATCGAAACAGAAGGGGGATGAGATTCCCGTTCCGGACAAGTTTATCGCGCGTGCAGTTAAGAAGGGAAGTCAGATCTTTATTAATGATGGAATCGTCGAGGCGAGGGTTCTGAATGTTTCCGGCAGCGATGTTCAATGTAAGGTCGTCGCTGGTGGTGAAATTCGATCGCGGAAGGGTTTAAACCTTCCACGCGTGAAGTTGCCCATTCCATCCCTTACGAAGAAGGATAAGGAGCTTTTGAATTTCGCCGTCAAACAGGATGTCGATTATCTCGGTTTGTCATTTGTGAGATCGGCCAAGAACGTGAAGGACCTGAAAAAGATCCTCAAAGCGAAGGCTCCCCACATCGGCGTGATCGCGAAGATTGAAAAACCGGAGGCGCTCGACGAGATCGATGAGATTATCGAGGTTTCGGATGCGGTTATGGTTGCCAGGGGTGATCTCGGAATCGAGATGCCGTTCGATGAGATTCCACTTATTCAGAGACGTATTCTCAAAAAATGCAGGATGAGTGGAACCCCGACTATCACTGCGACGCAGATGATGGAGTCGATGGTGAGTTCGGCTAGGCCAACGAGGGCTGAGGCTTCCGATATCGCTATGGCCGTTTGGGAGGGTACCGATGCCGTCATGCTTTCAGAGGAGACTAGCATCGGACAGAATCCCGCCAAGGCGGTTCAAGCTATGGCGAGGATCGCTGAGGAGGCAGAGCAGGAGCTGCCGGAACGACTCGTGCCGGATAGGAAGAACGGCGCAAATGAACTTCAAGCCCAGGTGATAGGTTATACGGCCGGTGTTTTGGCTGATGAACTGGATGCAAAAGCTGTGGTTACTCCTACGCGTACCGGAAGGTCAGCGCTTTTTGTAAGCAGTATGCGTCCGCATACGCAGGTGATTGCTCCAACAGGATGTGAACGAGCAGCCAGGCGCATGACCCTATACTGGGGGGTGAGACCGATCAAGATGCCGCAATTTAAAACACTCGATCAACTGCTGAGGCATGCGGAACAGGTCGCGTTGAAGTCGAAATTTATAAAGAAGGGCGATAAGATAGTTATCACGAGCGGTGCGCATGGTGGGGAGGATGATATAATGAGACTAGTTGAGGTTAGAAGTGTCTAGCACCTCGACGAAAACAAAAACTACCAGGTAGTTTTTGTTTTTTATGGGAGGAAGAAGATGGTTCCGATTATTACGCTGATCTTGGTTCTGAGTTTATCGATTGTAATCACGAGGGTGGCGACGGTCGCTCTTACCTACACAGGTCTTGCTAAGGAGGTCGCTAGATTTCAGTCGAGATCGGCCTTTACTGGTGTCGGTTTTACGACGAATGAAGCGGAGAAGGTGGTCAATCATCCGGTGCGCAGGAGAATTCTTCTTCTGCTCATGCTCTTCGGAAATGCAGGAATCGTTACAGTGATCGCATCGGTCGTCATGACGTTTATCAGTCTGGAAGTCGTCGGCGGTTCAATGTTGCTCCGTATGGTATTTCTTATCGTCGGTCTTGCATTCGTATGGGTCATCGCTTCGAGTAAATGGATCGATCGCAAATTATCGAAGATAATTGGAACGATGCTCAAGAAACATACGAAACTCGATGTTCAGGACTACGCGGATCTTCTGCACATGGCCGGCGAATACAAAGTTGTAGAACTTTATATCGAAGAGAACGATTGGTTGGATGATAAAACTTTGGAGGGTTCCGATCTGGCTGCGGAGGGTTTCCTCGTACTCGGTATAACTCGCAAGGATGGAAAGTATATCGGTGCGCCAAACGGTGCGATGAAACTTTTGGCCGGAGACACACTCATTATATATGGTCGAGCCTCGGCATTCGAGGAGTTGGATAGGCGTCAAAAGGGTCCTGTCGGCGACAGGGAACATGCTGAAGCAGTTGCGGAACAGGCTGGAATCCTTGAAGAATCCATAAGGGAAGAGGTCGCGGAGAGTGAAGTCGCCAGAGGTGATTAATAAATATTCCAATTATCTGCAATATGGTAAAATTACCAATATATAGAATTTAAAGTTAAGAGAGGGGGGTTGTATGTTTTATAAAGGGATAAGATGTTTTTTTGTTTTTGCTATGATCGCCATGATCGGAGTTGCTTGCAGCAGCTCCGGAAGTTCGTCATCAACTGATAGTGGTGGTGATGATAATGATGACGGCAGCTCGGGCATCGAAACAAATGAACAGGTTCTAGCGAACATCCCCGATGCCAACCCTACATCTATAGATTACTCCTTGAACTCCGCATCGGCCCAGGTGGCCAAGTCTGCGGCGCCGACAAAACCTGGTGGAAATGGGGGTGGGGAGTTTGAGGATGCAGACCTCAGGGTGAGGATTATACATACACCCGGCAGTGGTCTTGGAGCCTTCGACATATTTGTCTGTGCGGACGAATCACAGATCGCTTACGCACAGTATTTATTTGTCGATGACACTTATGAAGGAACTACATATTTTAGAAGGGATGGGCGGAATCTCGACATAGAGAGTTTGATTAGCACCCATGATATAACCGATATAGGTTTTGTTGGTGAAGTGATTGTCTCAGGAGATAGCACCAAAAAGTTGATTATCACCGGGTATGGAGAGACTCAAGCCAACACGATGCAGGGTGTGAACGGCGATTATGGTATGGCAGCATATTGGACCTCCTCAGCAGGTTGTGGGAGGGGTACAAGTCCTCAGGGGAATACCGACTATGTTCCATTCGAAATTTCAGTAGGTGCCGACGATAGTAAGACATATTCCACTAGTGAGGACGATGAACTATGTAGTAACGTCCCCGATTTTATTGAAGCTGCAGAGAACCTCGAACTTATGAATGAAGAGGTGTGGGATTGTGTGATCCCCGATGGCGAGGCGATTGATCTCGAGGCGTTGGGGATGAGTGCATCGCAGCTCGAGGATTCTGGCGGCGATGAATGCCAAGAACTTCGTAATTCATGGGGTGAAGCGAGCGACAGGCCGGAGCAGTGTGGCGATGTGAATGGTGCTGAGGGTATGGGCTGTTTGATCGACTCCCTCTACGCATTTGGCGCGCAAGCTGTAAATCGAACTCAAAGAATGATGCAGTGTAAGATAAGGGGTGTATTCGGTCTCGTCGATGAAGGAACTATCGCGGATGTAGCATTGGCTAATGGTGGGGAAGTTTACCTTGAGATCCAGCGTATATTTGGAAACGACGAATAGATAGGTTAGGCATATCAGCATTTACAATCCCCGGGCCACAAACCCGGGGATTTTTTTATGTACCAGTTCCCGTGGCACAGTCTGTAAGGGTGTCGCTTAGGCGAAAGCATGAGGATTCGAAATAGAAGTGACACTCCTCGGAGGTGGGACGTAAGTCACTCCTGCGAGGTGTGTCGCGATCGAAACACACCTCAAGGAACGGCTAGCGTCGTACCTTGCAGGAGTGTTTCTTTCGAAGTTATTTCGAATTCTCATGACGCTTTTCGGGAAACCCCTTAAGAAGCGAGGCGCACTCCGGGGAGGAGGTTGTTTTTATATGATTTGCAAAAGGCTTTCCGTGGGGTTAAAAGGCTATTCTACCAAACACGATGGAGGTTTTTATGTCTAAAAAGACCATAGCTATCCTTACCGGCGGCGGCGATTGCCCGGGCCTTAACGCAGCGATACGTGGAATAGCCAAGACGTCGATCAACGATTACGGCTGGATCGTGATAGGTGTCCTGGATGGTTATGACGGGCTCATGCGTGATAATATACGTGAACTGAGCTTTAAAGATGTATCGAACATCCTTCCGCTCGGCGGAACGATACTCGGAACATCCAACAAGGCAAATCCCTTCGCGTCGCTCGAGGGCGGTAAGGCAATCGATGTCTCAGATCGTGTCGTCGAAAATTTAAAGAAATGGAAGGTCGACGCACTCTTCTGTATCGGCGGGGATGGCACTCACGCGATTGCACATCAGCTTCAGCAAAAATTTCCAAATGTTATCGGTGTTCCAAAAACGATAGACAACGATCTCAAGTGTACCGAACAGACGTTTGGATTCGATACGGCATGCAGCTTCGTGACTGAGTCACTCGACAGAATTCATTCAACTGCGCAGTCGCATCACCGTGTGATGGTGATCGAGGTGATGGGACGCTATGCAGGTTGGATCGCGCTCGAGGGTGGAATCGCAGGCGGAGGGGATATCATTCTCATTCCGGAGATGCCCTTTAGTTGGGATAAGATATGTGAATCGGTTGTCAAACGGTCGAAGAGTGGAAAGCGTTTCAGCATAGTCGTCGTATCCGAAGGTGCGCATCCCGATGGTGAGGAGATGGTCGTTCGTGAAGTTATCAAGGACAGCCCTGATCCAATCCGCCTCGGTGGAATTGGGCAGATGGTTGCCGATCATATTGAAAGGGAAACTGGACACGAGTCACGAGTAACTGTTCTTGGTCATCTACAGCGCGGCGGTTCACCATCCTTCTTCGATCGCATTCTAGCTACGCGATACGGCGTAGCGGCAGCGCGCTTAGCCTATGAAAACGACTTTGGAAAGATGGTTGCCCTTCGCGGAACGGATATAGTTTCTGCAAGTATCGATGAGGCGACTGAAGGTCTAAAACTCGTCAAGCCGGATTCAAGGCTTGTAAAGGCTGCGAAGTCGGTGGGCACATCTTTCGGCGTGTAACCCAAATAAGACAGTCTTGTTTGGATTAAACCGGCCAGGGGATGTGGGCCCTTTGAAAGTGAGCCTCCGTGAATTTTGAAGCTGGAAGGTCCCAACCCGCGAGTTGTTTCCAGAGTTCCGGACCAACGGGATATACGGTAAACTTTCCAGGCTCATTGAAATTCCATGCATCACGTCCAAATGGATCTGATAGGACGGTAGGGGTATCGGATACGACCGTATCTTCAAGATCCCCACGGTCGAACAGATTGGAAGGAAAATCTGCGAAGGATCCCTCCGCTTGCCTCGTCTGTTCGAGATATTCAGCGAGCATCGCATCGAGCGGTACGTGTAATTTTACTGCGAGTTCGGTCAATTTTTCCCTCATCGCCTCTAGAAATTTTTGTGGCTTCATTCCGAAGACGAGAATCTGAAGTCCGACCTTCTCTGCACCAGCCGCCATGAGTTTATCCCATGCCGTTGACGGGAGCGTAAGGAGCGATTGTGGTCTAGGTGATACGATATAATCCTGATCGCCCTGGCCTACCGTCAACAGCTCTCCGCCAACTTTTAGCGCCGCCGCATAGGGTATGTTACCTAGATCCATATTCATAAATGAAGGGGAAAATGTTACGATGGCGGCCTCGTGAGGACGTAGACCTACTATAACGTCCTCTTCGAATACAGTTCTGCGAAGTGCCGTCATATGAGGATCACCAGATGCAAGTGTCGCATCCCAGTTTTTATCAGGGATGTCGGACACAGTTTGAGCGGTGAGTGAATATCTGGAGTATGGTAAAGTATATGTGCCGGCTGGATATCTGAGTGTCTTCTTAAGCCCGACTTCAACATTTCCAATGGAGGGTGATGTGCTGTTTGACATTCTTTCAGCATGAGGGTGTGGGGGAAGAGGAATTTCCGTTGCAAATCGGTCACCAAATTCATCAAAGGGCCTCAAGCCGGTCTTACCCGTCATCACCTGTTGCACCAGTTCGCCGGTACCGAATCCCATATTTCTTAGCGCAAGCAATGCATCCGTGACCTGCATCTCTTTCATGTGACGTATCAGGGTCATCGGATCCTGACAGCGACAATGCGCTCCATGTGGCAAGGGCCCTTGAGGCGCCTGCAGCAAGTTGCCTGCTACGTTGATTGCACTTAAAAGAGTCCCCTGTGCTTGGGGTAAAGTTGTAAGTTGTCCCATATGTATAGGCCTCCGCTGTTGATAGCCGACCGCCTAACATACCTTTATCCGACGTTCAAGAGGAAAGTGTTCAAAGGTAGGCTGATTCGCCAAGAAAAAACGAGTTATACGTTGAGTTGTGAATGTTTTCTATCTGAACGTATAACCTTTTGATGCGGTTGGGGTGGTGGATCTTAAAATGGACTTGACATAATCCAAATTACGCGTAAAATGGGTTATGATGAAACCATTTAAAGAACAGTTCAGAACGATCGAGCACTTCTACGCCACCGATGACTGGCTTGGAAAGAGGATGCTCTTTCTTTCCGGCCCGAGACAGGTCGGCAAAACTACACTGGTTACCTCCACGCTATGTACGAAGCGGGAGGGATATTTCAACTGGGACAACAAAAGAATCCGACAACTCTATCGGAGAGATCCGGATTTTATTTCGAACATAGATTCAGAGTGGGTCTGTTTTGATGAAATCCATAAGAGACCAAAGTGGAAGGATATCCTCAAGGGAATTTACGATACCTACAAGGATAGCTTTAGATTCGTCGTTACAGGAAGCGCAAGGCTTGAGACTTTTCGGAAGAGCGGGGATTCCCTCGTCGGAAGATATTTCCATACAAGACTTTTCCCGATCAATCTTTCGGATCTAAGGAGGACGGATTTTTTCCTTCCGAAGAGGGCCGAGAATTTAATAGCGAAAGCAGCTGATATGAAGGACATGAATGTCCTGGAGGATCTGCTGACACTTGGCGGATTTCCAGAGCCTTTCTTTTCAGGGAATGAAACATTTTGGAAAAGGTGGTCTAGGAATCACCGGGAATTGATAACACGGGAGGACCTTAGAGATCTTACCCGCATTATCGAAATAGATAAGATCGAATCACTTCTCGAAATGCTTGAGCCATCCATAGGTCAACTGGTGAGTTATCGAAATCTTGCGGTTGATCTGGAGGCTACACATGGAAGTGTAAAGCGGTGGCTGGAATCGCTGAATAAAATTCAATTAGTTTTCTCTGTTCCGCCATATTCAAAGAATATACGGCGGGCATATAAGGTGGAGAAAAAATGGTATTATGTCGACTGGCGGGCTGCTAAGGATAATCTATTTGAAAACTATATAGCCGCATCACTTCTGAGGGCGGTTTCACTGTATGAAGATCGCTTCGGGGAGAAAATGTCACTTCATTTTGTAAGAACTCATGATGGTGCTGAGGTGGATTTTCTATTGTGTAAGAATAGAAAACCTTGGCTTTTAATCGAAGCCAAGGAGGGATCCCCCGATATCTCTTCATCTGCCTATAGGTTTAGTCTAGAACTAAATGTTCCGTGTGTTGTGGTGACAAAAAAGAAAAAGATATTTAAACGGATCGTTGGCAAGGAAGGTCAGAAGATTTTTTGCATTTCGTGGTCAAAATTAGGTCAAATCCTTCCTTAGCTTATTGCTCCGTCTTGTTTTCATCCCACCCAGCACCATGCGGTGCCGGGCACAAATAAGACTGTCTTGTTTGGGTACAAAAAAACCTGCCCACCAAAGCGACGGACAGGTTTTTTTCGTTCAAATGAAAAACTCAACCTAGCAGCGTGAGCGTCTTCTCGTTGTTATCGGTATTGAAGACTACCCTCGTCGTGTTGTTCGTTCCCGATGTCGTGACGTAGTAATAATAGATGTTGATACCTGCATTGGCCAGCGTCTGTGCCGTGTTCCACGTTGTGCCCGGTTTGTCCTCGAGTTCGGTTACCACTACATCCTTTGTCGTCGTCGTGTAGCCGGCCTTAGTTAGCAGTTCCGTCGTCTTGTCATAGTTGTCCGTGATGAACATGAAAGTGCCGGTATTTCCCTCACCATATGCGCACATTGCCCAGACATTTACCTTCGCCTCGGAGAGTGGTGCGGTGAGCTTAGCCAGCGTCCCGACTTCATTTGATGTCGTAACCCATATTTCCTTCTCTAATCTTGTCT
>CAYWIG010000011.1:13830-15043 GCA_964458295.1 uncultured Myxococcales bacterium | reverse complement strand
ATCGCCCTGTTTCTCCAGTGGGATAGTGGATACTTCGAGTACTTGTTCGGATCGAATGTCGGATGATTGGCCATAGCCAACACCGCACCATTTCTCACATCTACAACCAAAGCCGTTCCACCCTTCGCCCTGGATTTTTTAACCGCACCTGCAAGTTCCCGTTCAGTTACATATTGGAGCGTTCGGTCAATCGTCAGTTCAACCTCGGCAGGCTGAACGCCCTCATCATCCGCAGGTGAAAGATATAGATGCCCTCTGGCATCCCTTTTAAAATCACCCGGCCTGCTCCAGGAGGAGAGGGTTTCGTTATGAAAGAGCTCCACCCCTCCGAGCGGTTCAGAGCCAAAGCCCACCGCGCCCAAAACCGATGAGCCGTGCATCTGCCCGGGATAGAAACGACTGCTCTCCTTCATCATGTAGACGCCTTTTATGTCGAGGTCGTTCACATTTTTTGCCCTCTTCGCATCGATGCGCCTCCTTACCCAAGTAAACTTCCTCTTCGAGGTGAGACGATCCAATAACTTCCTTCTGTCCACTTCCAAGATGTCGGCCAGCTGTCTGGCCACCTTCACCGGCTCAGATATCTCGAGAGGGTTTGCAAATACCGAGTCGACCTTTACGTCGATTGCAAGCTCTCGGCCCTTCGCATCCAGAATTCTTCCGCGTTTCGTGCTCTGCTTGACGGCGGTCCTGTATTGCCTGAGCGCGACCTTCTCGAGCTGTGCATTGTTCTTAAGCCGAAAGACGACAGCTCTGCTAAAGAGCACGCCAAAGCTACACGCGATGACGGCGCCGATGATAAAAATTCTCTTTGCCGTCCTTCGATCCTCATTTCTCTCGACCGTTCTATACTTTGGCATATCTTAGTCAGAGCCCTTCGTTTTTAATTCACTGTGTTGTACGATTGGACCCGTCTCCTGTCCCACAAAAACAATCTCATCGCCCTGTGGCAGTCTCATCCCGAACTGTTCACGAGCTATTCCCTCCAGGCGTTCCGGAGATCTTAAGGAAGCCACCTCGGCCTCGAGATGATCCTTCTGTTCAGTAAGGTCTGCAGTTTCCTTTCTAAGTCTCGTAACCTCATATCCAAGTTGAATAACCCTGACCCTCGTCCACACGAAGAGAAGGGCAAACCCCATCGCGATAGCGAAAAGGATGACCACCTGCTTTATGTGCCTACGCCTTAGCTCCAACGATCTCTCAGCAACGGGCT
>CAYWIG010000011.1:0-13820 GCA_964458295.1 uncultured Myxococcales bacterium | reverse complement strand
TGACGTCTTACCGCGCTAAACGCTGGAATTGTATTTGCAGCATACTTCATGCTATCAAACCCTCTCCAAAGTCCTAAGCCTTGCACTGCGCGCTCTAGGATTATGTTCGATCTCCTCTTCGCTAGCCTTAACAGCCTTTCGCTTTGGCAATAAAAAATCTTCACCCGCTGCGATCTCTCTGAAGGATCTCTTCACCATCCTGTCCTCCAAAGAGTGATAACTTATAATTGCAATCCTTCCCCCAGACGATAAGAGCCATGGTGCAGCATCCAAAAATTTTCTTAATTCTCCTAACTCATCATTGACCGCTATACGAATAGCTTGAAAGGTCCTCGTTGCAGGATGAATCTTCAGATACCTCGCCTGCGGCGGAACCGATCTCTCGATCAACTTTGCGAGTTCACCTGTTGTCTTAACTCCCCCGTCGGAAACTATAGCCCTAGCTATTCTCTTCGAGTATCGTTCCTCTCCTAATTCGCTCAAAATTTTTACAAGTTCATCCTCACTCAATCTGGACAGAAGCTCGGCTGCGCTTTCGCCTTTCGTTCGATCCATCCTCATATCCAGAGGGGCATCACCTCTAAAGCTAAACCCCCTCTCCATCACATCGAATTGATGACTCGATACGCCAAGATCCGCCAACATCCCGTCTACAGATTCGATTCCCAATTCCGCCAGTATTTTTTTTATGTCACCCATCCAACCGTAAACTATCCTCGCGTTATCGTATGAACCTATGACAGCTCCAGCCTCCTCTATCGAATCCTCGTCCCTATCGATTCCAATGAGCGTTCCGCTACTTGACACCTTCTCCAACAGAGCCTTCGCATGACTCGCACCGCCGAGCGTCACATCCACGAAGGTATCGCCCGGTTCGGGTTGTAAATATTCGATGACTTCACCGAGCATCACAGGGAGGTGATAGCCGGCACCGATCATTGAACGCCCCCATCAGGAATCTCCTCCACGAAGCTGAGGAGAGCCTCCTCCACCGAAGCGTATACCTCCTCATCAAGGCCCATGGCTCGCATGATGCTCTTGATATACCCATTGGCGGCGGCCATCTTCAGATCGCCGCCATCGCATTTGAAGGCGATGATCTTGTCGGCAATTCTACGGACGAGTTTGTAATCAAGATGCTCCAGACCCTCGAGATTCAGAACGACGTTGTTCTGGTAACACTTGGAAAGTGATGAGAGAAGATTTTCAAGAACATGTACGTTCTTCTGCGAAAGCTCCCCGTGCAACCCCACTACCGATATGTCATGAAAACGACTAACTTCAAACATTATGATTTTCAGTGTCGGTCCCCCCTCCTATGCAGTTGATCGCAAGTAAAAGCCGGGTCATCTGAATAGGAAGAAGGACCGAGACCGCTCCCCTTTTCCAAAGGCTAAATTATAAAAAGATCAAAGCCCGAGATCCGCCAACTTGGATCCGAGGCCTTCTAGCTTTTTCTGTGCTTCATCGAACACGGCTTCCCAACGTTCCTTCGACCAGATCTCGAAGCGTTTCGTCATACCGACGATCACAACTTCACCCGTTAGCTCAGCATATTCACGCAGGGATTGCGGGATAAGTATCCTGCCAGGTTTATCGAGAGGGCACTCATACGCCGCCGATATAAAGACCCTCTGAAGCGCCTTCACCTCATCCAAAAACTGCGGAAGCGAGGCCACCTTCTTCTCGAGCGCCTGCCACTCCAGGACAGGATACGCCCAGAGGCACTTATCAAAATTCGTTATTATCAGACGCTCGTCATAGTTGGAGGCTAAAATCTCCCTGAATTTGGAGGGGACAGAAAGCCTTCCCTTCTGATCGACCTGATGTTGATAACGTCCTCTAAACATAATTAATTCGAACCCTTAAACGCTTATCCCACTTTCTCCCACCATATGGGAAAGATAACGGCAAACCACATAGGGCGTCAAGGGATTTGGATTCTAATTAGTTGAAATAACAACGCTTTTCGGGTTTTTATTAAAAAAATATTGACAAAGAAAAATCTCTTTAAAACAGCGCGTTGTAATGACGGATAAAAGTAATATATTGATTTGTCGTATATCTATTTGATTTATATGATTTTTTAATAACCAAACTTTCAAAGAACATCAACGGCGTCAAACCTAGTACCAACAAAGGTTTACGGACGACAATCCTCACAAATACTCATAAATAAAGCAATAGAAGAAAAACGTTTCAGGAAAATACTATCAAACGGAGATTTCCGGAAAAAACCAACGCTTTTGAGTGGTTATGGATAAATCGGGTGAAACATTAAAAGGCAGCACGGAACGCGCCGGTTGACCAGGTTGTGCATGTTGTGGTGCCAGCCATCTGCATCGGAGCTATAGGGATAGGAGGTAGTCCTGCATACGTTTGACCAAGCAAATATGCACCGCCGTGAAGCGATCCTTGAGTGTTCAACCATGAACCAGCATATGGATCCACGGGTGCCGTGTATGTATAGGACATCGAAGTTACAAATTGAGGATTTATCTCTACATCAGTCGTCGTATTCACCGCTCCGAAGCCGTCGAATTCAGTAGCATGAGTTTCGATCACTCCACCACCGTAAGCGTTTGCATACCAGAGGTCCTCATAGAATGCAGCCGCATCGACCTCGTCGCCCCGCCTAGATTCCTTCGTACCCGCCGCCGCGCCGCCGCCTGTAGGAGCTTCAACTTTGGATCCGCCCTGTTCACCGCCACCTGAACCACCGGGCTCATCCCCGGGCTTTAACCTGAGAGCACGAAACTCCTCCGCCTTGGCGTTCAACAGAGAAACGGCAACCGTGGCAGCTGTATTATCTCCATCATCAAATTCTCCCCTCCCCTTCACTACAATATCCTCAATTACCTGAAAGGCATCGATTATGTCTTTTAGAATTTCACGGGCTTGGCTTCTCAACCTAAAAAGATCCCACTTGCTTCTCTCTTGGTTCCCCAGTAAATCGACACCCGCTGCTTGTAGAGCAAATTCAAACGAACTGTTATCCGCTCTAAATCGCGACCTGGACATTTCAAATTTCGGTGCGAAATCAGACCGACCCCTGATATTTAGTTTTACGATATCTTCAAAGGTAGCATCCAAATCCGGATCTAGAAATAAATCTGAAACATACTCCTCCATATTTTGCAGATTTCCTTCAACGTACTTTGCAAGCTCCTCATACCTTCCCCATTGTTCAAGAATTCTATCCTCAACATTCGCACCCGTAATCTTGGCGCTCTCGTGGATCGCAAATCCCTTTTTGTGAGGAGCATTTTTTTCCTTAGCGGCCTCAGCATCATCGGCCATATCATCCTGCATGGTACCGAAGTTTTTCGCAGTGACATGATTTATCACCCTACCGGATTTACCTACTACTGTGGTAAACGTGAGCGTCTTCATGAACCTCTTCCAATCGCCCTCCGGATTGAACTTCGCGTAACGGTACCTTCTATCCGCCCCCTCACTATCGTAGTACATTCCAAGTCTCTCAAATGCACTCTCCACATCCAGATGATAACTCTTAATAGACACCCCACGCCTTTGAAGTTCATCGACGATCTGTTGTGTATCCACATCGGAATCACCCCAGCCGTTTTCGTCGGCTCTATACAGAAGAAAAGTATTGTTCCTCTCCGGCAACATAAACGGGACGGTCTGTAAATTTAGATCGTCTGCGATTTCAGTGAGAAGTGAATGTAGATAACCATTATCATAACTCGCATTCAACGATACGATCGAACGCGACATACCCACCTTCTTCACGTCGTGAAAAGGTTTGTCCTTATATTTTTCAGCAACCCTGCTCCACACCTCATAGGTAAATGCTTCGATATTTACCGACACCCCGTTGATATCCTTAGGTGGAATCACCACCATCACAAAGTCTCCGGCGGGTCTGTAGATGAGGGGGAAGGGCATCCTCCATTCCCAAGCTACCTCTAAGATCATGTCCCATGCCGAAAGAAACGCTGCGTCGTTAAAGTCCGGTGCAAACTCCATGGAGTGAGCCCTGAGATAAGCCTGCATCGAGTCCGCCTCCACACCCATCACATCAGTCCATCCTAATCTCGCCAGCTCCTGCTTGAAGACATCGACGTTGATAATGGATCCGTTGCTCGTCCTTCCAGTTACATCCCTCTTTAAGAGATAAGGATGTTTCGGATCGGCGATAGCCTTCGCCCACATATATCTCATCGTGTCCGTAAAGCGATTTGAAGCCGACTTCAGTTCAAGAAGCGCTGTCCCTGCATCTTCCCCCCTACCACCTGCAACCGCTTTTGCTAAATCGTCAATCGCCTTATACAGAACTTGTTTACCACCGCCTTCACTATCCGGCCTTTCGTGATCGAGAATCCCCCATAACTTTTGGCTACGATCCCATATTCTGAGAATTCTACTGACCTTCTGATCAAGATTTTTAGAGTTCTCCACCCACTCCTGTTCCAGAAGAATTTTTAAATGAGGAAGATGCTGCATCAACTCCTCATCGAGCAGGTGTTCTGCATCTATACTAGGATTATATGCGCCGTCGGAGACATACTTGTCCCGTGCGAGGTATGCCTGCAGCTTTGCGTGTTCCACTTCGTCCGATCTGCCCGGAAGGTCGGATTCAAAATATACGCCCACAGGCCCAACCGACGCCTTCTCCTTTTCAAAGTAATCCAAAATTCCAGATAGATGTTTTAGATGATAAAACACACCCTGCAAAACAAAGGCCTGAAGGATTTTCTTACGCCTCTCCGATTCAGCCTCCCCATTCGCCTTGTCGTTGACCCAATCCTTCATCCTCTGCATATCGAGTTCTTTGCCTTCAAGCCATGGTTTGATCCTGTCGAAAAGAACTCTCGCTGCATCCGTTCTTCCATCCCCCCTCATCTTCAACATCGCACCCATATCATCGCTAAGACGATCCGGCACCCCTGCTACCATGAGCAGCTCTCCAAACGCCTCGATATCGGTTGCATCCTGAATAGCTAGATCCAGAATATTTTTCGAATCAAACGGGAGGACCGTCGCATCTCCACGTGCAGTAAAAGCATCTATGCATCGCAGAAGATCCCTTGCTTTGGCATCGACTTTCCTCACTCCCTTATAGCGCCTGTCATACTCTAGCCTCAACTCTCTCCTGATCTCCTTTGAAAACTCATCCGTAAATAATAGATTTTGATCTTCAGGATTTTCTACAATAAATTGATACGAGGTTTTCTCGCCCGACTGAACGGCGCTCTTAACCTTGCCCCCCTGTTTGTTAAACCAATTATTCACAGCCACGAGAAGTAAACTTCCAAAATCGCCGCTGTGATCCAGATCGTTCGCCTGTGATACATTTAAAACCAATCTGCCTGCATAGACCCTATAGCCTCTATTTTCATGGAATAACGAGTTTTGAAGTTGTTCGGTATGCAACCTGCTTAGCGATCCATGTTCGAAGAAGTACGCATGAAGATCGGCAACCATATTCTCAATCCTGGTTTGAATATCACGAAGCTCTATAACCAAGTCATCGTTTAGATCGCCATCATCCAATCTCTGAATCGCCGCGTTGAGTTGCTGCACGTAGATCTGTTGCTGCGTATGAAACGTTACGAAAGATCGCCTGAGCCTCAGATATTCGCCAAACGTCCCCGCATCCTCACGATTGTTCCAATCGAGAACGTGGGGCAGCATGAACATCGCACCGGCGACCGCATCGGCGTCAGGCGTTGCTCCGAACTGAACTGCAAAATATTCATCTATGGATCTTCGAAAACCGTCGATTCCGGCACTGGTATCGATGTCGAATCTTCCATTTACGACATCGCTTCTGAGGGCAATCAGTGTGTTCCTAAGCGTCCTTGCAACTTCGATATTCGGAATGATTGGATATGCAGAGCTGAATCCAGTCGGGACAGCAGGTTTTACTTCACCGTCGCCGTATGTCGATTGATATCTTACAAAGGCGTGAATTATGGATCTTCCATATTTCGTATCCAACATTTCGGAGGGCTCCCTCGCCTCCGGATCCCTGATGCTCAGATCCTGGAGGAGGAAATAGAGGGCATTGGAAACCTCCGACGTTGCCCTAGATAGCGCTAGATATGCTTCATTCGGTGCTGACATCCCTGCCCCTATCTCTATATGCATCGATTTGGTCGATGCAGAAGTCCCTAAACACAACCGAGATCGTTGTCCTTAGTTATCGATTTTTCCTGAAAATTGTTGCTCGAAAAAAACCAGGATCGGCAAATTGATATATTTTATAATGCGGATCGGCGTTGATAGAGCGTAACTATCGATTATTAATGGATATTTTGTAAATCCTAAACAACACCAAAAGCAGCAATGCACAGCCCACCACCGTTACAGCATCTGCAACTCCAAAACCTTCGGATATTGGAAATTTGATATCATAATGATTTATTACAATCGTCCAGACGTTGTTGACCATATGGCATATGATGGGAATGACGAGCGATCCGGTTGCGGCGTATGTCCAACCCAAGAATATCCCCAGGATGAAGTACAGATGTATATACCAGGGATTGCCGTGAAGCATGGCGAAGATTAGAGCTGAGATCAGGATCGCAGGGGTGTTGCCCCAACGCGCTGCCAACGACGTCTGACAAAATCCGCGAAAGAATATCTCTTCACATACTGCAGGGAGGAGGCATAGCAGTAGGAGTTTCGTCACGAGCGATTGCGTGCCATCGATCGCCATGAGCTTTTCCAATGCTTCTCTCACGTTATCGGGGAGAGGTATAAAATGCTCACTGAGTGAGGTGATATATTCGATCAAGATATCGGCACCAAGTGTTATTAGGATGAATAGAACTATCGAAATGATCCCTGGCCAAGTTAAGGCGATAAGTTTCCTGCGATTAAATTTTAGCAGCCATATGAAGACCAGCGGAACCCCCAGAATAGCGACCAGCTCGTTCAAAAGAATGCTGGTTGTTGTCCAACCCTCTCGCATTACGAGGTAGGCCGGAAGCTGCAAAATCGCAACGACCGTAAATGATAGGAAGACGAGGTGTGGCGGCACCACCTCATCACCACGCGGGAACATTCTATTTAGAAATCTTTTCATATCGCTGATGAAATCTGCCAATTCGTTCTATTTATAAACGACGACATCCTTAAGCTTCTTCCTCGGGGGAACTCTGTTCGCAGGTTCCGCAGGTGCACCGATCGGTATCATCGCAACGGGTCTGTAATTTTTGGGCAGATCCAAAATTTCAGAGGCCCTGGCTTCATCAAAGGCTCCGACCCAACAAGCGCCTAATCCCATCGATGTTACAACCAGCAACATATTTTGAATCGCTGCGGCGGTCTCCTGAAGCGAATAGGTGTTTCTACCGCGAAGCCCATAACCCTTTTCCGCTCGTTCGAGATCGCTGCATACGACTATCGTAACCGGAGCCTGCTCGAGAAAATGCTGATGCCCCGCCTCCGTCGCAAGCTTGTGCTTTATCGTGGAATCACGCACCACTTCAAAATGCCAACTTTGGCCGTTGCCCGCCGATGGAGCGGCGATGGCTGCCCTCAATATCTTATCGACCGTCTCCTCATCCACAGGGCGATCCGAATCATATTGCCTGATCGAACGGCGCCTCGTTATAGCTTCCATAAGTTCCATCTGAAACCTCCCTAAAAGGGTTTATTTTTTATTGCTGTAAGCTAACAACGGTCGATATCGGTTGCAAGGCAATCTTGAATGATTACCGGTTACGGTTACGAAGCCCGTATCGTTCAGGGGTCACGGTAACTTCGCCCCTTAACGTAACCGAAACGGGCCTCGTCACCATAACCGACAAACCCTGTGATCACTTTTATACGAATTGCCGGATATAATATAATCTTGGCATATATCTAATAATGTACTTATATCCCCATCATGAACGCTCCACGGGCACTTAAGGCTGGCGATACGATCGGGGTGGCTGCTCCGTCCAGTCCATTCGACAGAAAGAGGTTTACGAAGGGTGTTCACGTCCTGGAAAAGATAGGTTTCAACGTCTTCTATCGACACGACATCTTCGATCAAAACCGCTATCTAGCTGGAACCGATGAGAGGCGTGCAAAGGAGTTCACGGAACTCTTCTCAGATAAAAACGTGTCGGCAATTATGTTCGCACGTGGTGGATATGGCAGCCAACGCATCATCCCCCTCCTGGATGTCGAATATTTGAAAAAGCATTCGAAACCGGTGATAGGTTTTTCAGATGTGACGGCCCTTCTCTCCTTTCTCAATCAAAACGCGGAGGTGCCGACTTTCTATGGACCCGTCATCACGCAGCTCGGCAGGTCGAAGAGCGAGATTACTCCGAAGATGCTTTTAACTGCGTTGACAACGGCCGGTGCGCTCGGAGTTATTCCTATGGACGGGGCCAGAACCTTGCGATCTGGCGAGGCCAGTGGAGAACTAGTCGGAGGATGTCTCTCCCTCATAAATTCGAGCATCGGTACCAATTATGAAATAGACACCAAGGATCGAATGCTGTTTATCGAGGAGGTTGGAGAGAAGGTATATGTCCTGGACAGAATGCTCACTCAACTCAGAAACGGAAACAAACTCAACGATGTCAGGGGAATCATATTCGGATCACTGATTCCACCTGAGGATGAGCCACACGACATTAAGACGATGATTATGGATGTACTATCCGATTTCGACGGCCCCATCATAATGGATTTCCCAGCAGGACATATTGATGATTTCGTAACGCTGCCGCTCGGTGCCACGATATCGCTCGACGCTTGCGAAAACAAAAAACCCTCTTTAACCTACACCTCAGGACTTCTCGAATGACTAAAGCCATAGATAAGGAATTCAAAACAGCCCTCGAAAATGGCGTCTTTCCGTCGGCAGAACTTCTTGTCGCATCGAAAGGTGAAACTCTCATGCATTCCTACTATGGGGATGCGAGGGAACAGACCTGCTTCGACATCGCCTCAATTACTAAGCCGTTCGCCACCGCCACCATCGCAATGATGCTCGTGGCTGAGGGACTTATAAAGTTCGAGGATACGGTATATCAGTGGTTGGCCGGAGCGAGAGAACCGGAACATAAGCTGATTACTGTGCGAAACCTTCTGAACCATACATCCGGATTGCCGGCGTGGCAGCCCTATTATCAGGAACTACCCTTAAGCCTCATCGGGACGGAGGCTGGAAAAAGACTGATTCTTGAAAGCTGTTATTCTGAACACCTGAAGGCCGAACCGAATAAAAAAACTATATACAGCGACATCGGTTATATAGTTCTGGGTGAGATACTTGAACAGGCGGGCGATGCACCGCTGGATGCTCTCTTTTCACAGTTTGTCGCTAGACCGCTAGGGCTGGAGGATACTTTCTATATAAGAAAGGTCGGTGCACCATCTGAAAGTCCAAAGAAGAGGTCCGATGTAACCGCAGGAAAGCACATCCATGTGAGGGAATCTGATTCGAAGAACAGAAAGATCGTCAGGCGCTTTGCCCCCACCGAGGATTGCCCCTGGCGCGGACGGGTGATCCACGGGGAGGTTCATGATCAGAACACATATGCGCTTGGCGGTGTTTCGGGTCAGGCGGGGCTGTTTTCAACCGCCTCCGATATCGATATATTCTGTAAGAAGTTGTTCGAATGCTACCTCGGCAAATCCGATTGGATACCAAAGTCCGTCATAGATCAGTTCATTCCTGAGGGAAAAAAGAAGCCCCTATCTGAGAAGTACGCGCTCGGTTGGTGCAGGCCCTCCGTCAAAAATTCTTCCTCCGGTCACAAGTTCTCCCCCAACTCGATAGGCCATCTGGGGTATACCGGGTGTTCCGTATGGATCGATTTAAATCGGGAATTTCACATAATCCTTCTTTCAAATCGGATCTATCCATCCATGACCAATGAGAGGATACAGCTTTTCCGCCCGAAAATTCATGATCTTATCTATCGTGAATTAATAGGAAAATAGCGACGCACCCTATCCTCTCAAAGCCCCATTTTATCTTGATTTCAGAGTCCGCTTTAACTAGAAAAGATTAAATACTTCAAACACTTGGAGGTTAAATGAAAGTCTACTTTGAAGGTGAGGGTGAACTCTTCACCAGTCCCGATCCGGATATCGCAAGAAGGCACTTCAGAGAGAAGGATAAAACCCTCGTCGATAAGAGGATGAACGTCAAGGATGCCATCGGCAAATTCGTAAACGATGGCGAATACATCGCCATAGGCGGTTTCGGTGGAGTCAGAGTTCCAACGGCGCTTATGCATGAAATACTTCGTCAGGGTAAAAAGGATCTTGGATTGTCAGGACATACCGCAACACATGATTTCCAGATTCTCGCTGCTGGTGAATGTTTCAACAGATGTGACATCGCATACATAATAGGACTCGAAGCCCGTGGTATATCCTCAAACGCGCGAAAGTACATGGAGAGCGGAAAGGTGAAGACGACCGAATGGACGAACGCCGGAATGGCCTGGAGGTTCAAGGCTGCGGCACTCGGCACACCATTTCTTCTTGGACGGCAAACGCTAGGTTCCGATGGAGTAAAGTGGAGCGCTTCAAAGGTTATAGAATGTCCCTACACTGGAAAGAAATACGCTACCTTTCCTGCGCTGTACCCCGACGTTGCATTGATACACGTACATGAAGCGGATAAATTCGGAAATGCGACGATCCGTGGTGTATCGATCGCCGATCACGACCTCGCAAGGGCTGCTAAACACGTCGTCCTGTCCTGTGAGAGGATAGTCGACACCGAGGTGTTCAGAAATGATCCTCATAAAGTGATGATCCCGTATTTCTGTGTCGACGCAGTCTGTGAAGTTCCACACGGATGCTATCCTGGGAATATGCCATTTGAATACTTTTCAGATGAAGATCATTTAAAAGAATGGCTGACCGTCGAAAAGGATCCTGAACAGTTTAAGGAGTTTCTGGATAAGAACATATTCAGCTGCAAGGATTTCAACGAGTATCTGGAAAAGAACGGCGGATTGGACAAGATGGATGAACTGAGAAAGAAGGAGTTTTTGGAGGAATAGAATATTAGGTTATCCGGAAATCCGATGATCCGGGACTAGAAAATTCGGACATCCGGATATCCGGGACACAATCGCTTGGGTTTTGTCCCGGTTTGCCGGATACCCGAATCTCCTAGTCTCGGGTATCCGGATAAACGGATGTCCTTCAAATTTTATAATTGAAAGACAATTGGAGATAATATGACAAGTTACAACTCAATGGAAATGATGATCTGCGTTGCTGCACGCTTCATGGAGGATGGATGCTCCGCGGTCGTGGGAACTGGGGCACCGTGCGCAGCAGGAATGCTGGCACAGAAGACGACCGCACCAAACATGCTGATGCTATTTGAAGCAGGAGGGGTGGCCCCCCTTCTTCCTACGATGCCGGTATCGGTAGGGGACTCGAGAACCACATGGAAAGCGCTGATGGCGAGCTCCATGACCGAAACCATGTCGCTGACCGCTCGTGGAATGGTGGATTATGCATTCCTGGGTGGAGCCCAGATAGATAAGTTCGGCAACCTAAATTCCACGATGATAGGCAGTGATTACAGAAAACCTAAGGTACGCCTGCCGGGCAGCGGAGGGGCGAACGATCTCGCCTCCAACTGTTGGCGTGTGATGGTGATAACGCCACATGAGAAACGGCGCTTCGTCGAAAAGGTCGATTTTATAACCTCACCTGGATATCTCGAAGGAAGAAGCTCGCGTGACGATTCCGGACTTCCACCTGATACTGGCACATACAAGATCGTGACGAACCTGGCCGTCATGGGTTTTGATAATCCAGAACGACAGATGGAGATTGAAACTCTGTCCCCCGGCGTCACCTTGGAGGAGGTTCAGGAGAATACCGGTTTTGAGCTTCTCATAAAAAAGGATGTCCATGAGACCGAGCCTCCTTCGGAGAAGACACTCAAGATACTCCGCGAAGAGGTGGATCCACATAGGTATATTATTGGAAGGTGACTTTAATGAAATTCCAAATAACAAGCACCAAATGACAAATAAATTACAAATTCCAATTACCGAATAACAAAAACGTATTATAAAGTTCGGTTTAGAACATTGGAATTTGAATATTGGGATTTGTTTGGAATTTGAGATTTGGTGCTTGAGATTTCTAAAGTTGGGGGAGCGATGAAAATACATCTCATTGGTATCGGTGGAACAGGAATGGCCTCGCTCGCTGGCCTGCTGATCGAATCCGGACATAAGGTTACAGGAAGCGACGGGCCGATATATCCTCCGATGAGCGAGCAGCTGAAAAGCCTAAACATAACACCGTATGAGGGCTATTCCGAATCGAATATCGAGGATGCCAAACCGAAGCTCGTAATAATCGGAAATGTAATAAGAAAGGAAAATCCCGAGGCTCAGGAAGCCATGAGGAGGGGAATAGATTTCCTATCCATGCCGGATGCGCTGTACCGCTTTTTCCTGAGCAGGAGAACTCCGTTCGTAGTCGCTGGAACCCATGGAAAGACGACGTCGTCAAACCTCATGGCGTGGCTTATGAAGTCATGCGAACTCGACCCAGGATTCCTCATAGGGGGAATCGGCCTCAACTTTCAAAAAAGCTACTCCTTGGGCAGAGACCCCTTCTTCGTAATAGAGGGCGATGAATACGACTCGGCATTCTTCGATAAGAATCCAAAATTCTTAAACTATAAACCTCACGCACTTTTACTCACATCGATTGAATTTGATCATGCGGATATCTATAACGACATCAACCAGATCGTCGCCGCATTCTCGAAGCTCGTCGAAATAGTACCGCCGGATGGCCTTATAGTAGCGAATATGGACGATCCAAGGGTCGCCGATGTCGTTTCAAACGCCAAGTGCCGAGTGGTCAACTACGCCATTCATGAGAGGTGTGACTACCATCCTGTCGATATCGATATATCGGAAGAGGGAACATCGTTCACGATGTCGAGTGGTAAGACAAAATTCACAGTACCCCTCTGGGGTGAGCACAATCTTTCCAACACGATAGGCGTGTTGGCATTGCTCATCGAATCTGGACAAGCGCCGGAGAAACTCGCAGCGGGACTTGAAGGTTTTAAAGGTGTACGGAGAAGACAGGAAATTCTATCCGAAGATAAAGGTATAATCATCGTAGATGATTTCGCCCACCATCCTACCGCCGTCAGAAAGACTATCGAATCGATGAGGCTTCAATTTCCGGGAAAAAGGCTCTGGGCGATATTCGAACCACGATCGAACACATCCAGACAAAATATTTTCAAGGAGGAGTACACCGACGCATTGGCGCTAGCCGATAAGGTCGTAATTTCGCATCCGTACAACGAACATCAGATAGACAGTTCAAAACGCTTGGATGTCGATGAGATTGCAGCTTCAATCCTCAAGGCCGGCAAAGATGCATATAGCGTTGATTCAACCGACAGCATCGTTGAATTTGTCATGAGGGGCGTAGACAGCGAGGATGTAATTTTGGTCATGTCCAACGGAAACTTCGACAACCTCTGCAATAAGTTGATCGACGCTCTAAAGAAACGACGGATAGTAACGGACAGGAGTGAAATATCTCCGAGTAGGGTACATAAATGATTCCATCCCGCCGGGATACTCATCGTCTGAGGAATTTCATAGCGATCCTTTCATTGTTTTGCGGTTTCTTTAGTGCCTCCATCTGGATCGTAAATAGCAATGTGGTGTGGAAGCATGTCCTCTCCATCGTGAATGTAAGGAGTTCCTGGATCGTCGATGTGGGCAGTTTCGAATTGGATCCTTTCGGAACGAGTTTGAGAATCGAGAGATTGTCCTTAAGGAACAGGAATACCGATAAAGCGATATCGATAAACGATCTAG
>CAYWIG010000010.1:12654-15110 GCA_964458295.1 uncultured Myxococcales bacterium | reverse complement strand
GACATAGTTGAGTCTGTCGGTGTATGGCAAAACCGCATCCCACCTATGAGATTCAACCTCCTTCTCAAAGCATCTGTGAAGATATCCTATTTCGGGCACGGCCTTTGTTATTCTTTCACCGTCGAGCTCAACGAGCACACGAAAACATCCATGCATCGCGGGATGTGACGGGCCTATATTGAGGTACATTTTGTTATCGTAAGATTTCATTTTACATTTCTTCCAACAAATCTGCTGGTGCAGACAAATTAAAGCGCCTCCGCTTATCAAAATCCTTTCTAAGCGGATGTCCTATAAAATCATCGTGGCACAGTATGCGTTTCAAGTTGGGATGACCTTCAAACTTCACCCCGAACAAATCAAAGGCCTCCCTCTCAAACCAATTCGCAGCGGGATAGATGTCACATATACTTGTAATCGTAGGCTCATCGCCAGAGCACCTGACCTTCAACCTGGCCCTCTTGTTCCCCTCAAGGCTTCGAAGATGAACGACCACCTTATATCTATCTTTTCGATCGGGATAATCGACCACACATAGATCGATAAACAGGTCGAGTTTATGCTTCTTCTTCAAGAAAATTACAGAATCCTTCCAACGCAGAAGGTCTACCTCGACGACAATATCCTCACCGCGTCTCCCTTCGGCATCATCTTCCGTTACCGCATCCAATGATTTTATCTCTTTATTCACCATTTTTTCAAAATATTCTTATTCATCAGTTCCATCGTTGTGGAAGTTTTTGCGTCTTCTCCACTGGCTCCCTCACATTCTCTGCAGGAGGTAATGTCGGTGGAGGATTGTTAACCGCTGGAGGTTCGTATCCCCTGGATGATGTCCCGGGCGCAACGACTGTCCTCCTCGTGGAGGGCGCTTGAATTCCCCACGTCTCAATGGTGCCCGCGTTCGAATCGTTGACTATGCTGTAGATATTTCCATCATCCCTTCCAGAGTTCAATATCGCGTATTCCCTTGCTGCGGCCTGGCCCTCAAATGTACTTCCTTTACCCTTCAACTTCTTATAGGTCCGAAGTGCCTCCTGGCGGTATGGCTCCGCACGCACCGTCAATTCATCGGGTGAAATTTGATAGTTGTAGAGAACCCAGCTCCATTTCCTATGAATATGCCAGACGTCCTCATTGACCCTTGCCCAGAGCAAAAGCCCCTTGCGATTCCACTCCCCACCAGAATGCCTGGATAAAAAGGACTTTATCTTTGGAAGCACGGTGTCCGGATGGCCTACAAGTTCGCGCAGAAGGATATAGAAATCGGCCTCATCGGCATACTTGCTTCTAGGAAACCTGTTCAGTATCTGTCTGTAGTGAATTCCGGTATAGGGGATGTACAGAAGTGAATGATCATACTTAAACGATCCAGCGCCATATTTTGCATTTAGTTTGGCCACATCCTGTTTCATGCACGAAGGGCTTCCCTTCTTTCCCCAATAACATCTTTTCTCGGCTCGCTCACTAACGGTTTCAGAGAGCGTATCCAAAATCCTTGCACACTTCAAAAGCGCTTCTGGGGTCTTTCGCTGATTTGGATGTTGGTTGGACCAGCTGCAGAAGAACTGCGCTGCATCCTCAAGGCGTCCCTGAGCCTCTAAATTGTATCCCATATCGAGTTCGCCAGCCAAGGACTCTCCGGAGATGGCAAAAAGGGAGAGAAGGAAAAACGACGCAATCATGTAGACGTTCTTTTTCATCTTCGCACCTCCTTACAGATCAGGTCATCCTGAATCTTGACGATGGCATCGAAGATCTGTTCGGGTCTCGGCGGACAGCCCGGAATGAATATATCGACCGGTATGATCTCATCTATACCCTGAACGGTGTTGTAGTTATCATAGCATCCACCGGAGACAGCGCATGCACCAACCGCCACCACCCATTTTGGATTCGGCATCTGGTCGTAGATCCTCTTCAGTATCGGAGCCTGCTTATAGGTTATCGTACCCATCACGAGAAGAAGGTCGGATTGTCTCGGCGAGAATCTTATTATCTCCGCACCAAACCTTGAAATATCGAACCTGCTGGATATGGCGGACATAAACTCCATCGCACAGCAAGCGGTACCAAATGGCATCGGCCAGAGGCTGTTCTTCCTCGACCAGCTGAGCAACTTGTCTATTTGGGTAGTTAAGAACATATTCAATGACGTGCGACCTGCGATTTGCGATTTGCGCTTGTTCGCATATCGCAAGTCGCATATCGCAAGTCTCACAAATTAAATGCCTTCATTCTCCACGCATAAACGAGCGCCAACGTCAGAAACGCTAAGAAGATCAACAGTTCGATCATAACGAACATACCCTCACCGCCTGCAATCGCATATCGAAACAGCAGCACGACAGGATAGAGAAACACTATTTGAACGCTGAAGATGATGAACAGAACGGCTATCAAAAAATAATTAATCGAAATGCCACGTCTTGGCTCACCTTTGGGATCGACCCCAC
>CAYWIG010000010.1:3548-12600 GCA_964458295.1 uncultured Myxococcales bacterium | reverse complement strand
ATGGAAGAGATCTCTCCCTCGGAACCCTCGTTCTTCCGACAAAGGATGAGAGCAAAACGAGGCCCGCCGCAACGCATGCGGATAGTATGAACAAAATGACCAACGACGCTCCCCCGGAAACCATAAAAAGCCCAATATTGTTAATGGGTTAGTTTACGGATTTTATCAGGGTGTGAATTATATGACAATAGAAACCGGGACTTAAAAGGCATGTATTTACGGGTAAATACGGCTAAACCAGATCGGAGAGGTCATCGAGAATTGATGAGAGATCGTCTGGGTCAACACCGAGCCTTAGCAATGGACCCTTCACCTCGCCTCCGTAGAATGTTCCATCCCTAAATGCGCCTATTACCGTGGCAACCCTGGAGTCGTTGGAGTCAACATCGTCCACATAATCACCGATGATCTCCAAGACCTTTACCCTCAATTCACCGGCAGTCAGCTGAACCTTATCACCAGATTCACCAGCTCCTTCCTCCTCAGCGCTCGATCTTGACACCTCCAGCCTACTTTCAATCGTATCATCACCGAAGAGTTTTTCACCGACCACCCTCTTCGTCCCCTGAAACGTGCTGATCGCCTTTAAGACTTTGAGATAAACCTCTCCTACGGAGAGTCCGTGTTTGCCGGCAAGCATTAGAAGATCCTGAACGTCGTCGAACAGATCGTCTGGAGTATCAAAATCGGAATCTCTCATTCTTATGGTTACCGCCTCGGTCAGCTTTTCCCTATCATACGTTGGCCTTCTCGTTGACATTGATTCGAGCGTAGATACGATCCCATCGAAAGCCGGCTCCTCACTCGCTTTCGCATCCATTTCCATGATGCTAGTCACAAAATCTATTATCTTCGAACGACTTCTCTGGGTCAGGGCGACCATCCTGCCGAAATCGAGAAGCACGATCTTCACATCCTCAGGCGATCCGCCGTTTCTGATCAGAAAGTTGCCGGGATGTAAATCCTCAGGCGCCATATCATGCGCGTAAATCGTAGTGAACAACAGGCTTTCCAAGAGATCCAACGCCTCCTGGACGACCGCAGGATCATCGATCTCGGTAATTCTATGGCCCTCCTCATAACTCATCAGAATTGCATCACGATCCACATAATCCGCATTGAATGACGGAATTATATATCTCGCCCTTATGGCCGGTTCATCGGCATATGCTTTGTCCAGTTCCCCCTCAAATATTTCGGCGTTCCTTATGTCGTTCGCAAGATTGAGCTCCTCCTTCATCGTATTTATAATTCTACTAAGGATATCCATTGCAACTAAACCACCCTCGATTATGCGTGCATTTGGCGCCAGGCGTTTTCTAACGGCTTCGATGCGTTCCAAAGCTTTTTCAATCTTTGCCCTCTTGGCCCTCGGAATAACCTTTAAAATCTCCTTCCTACCGTCGTCCCATTGTACCAAGTAGTCCTCACCTATCGTTCCGGCTTTGAGGCAGCGCCTCCCCGTCGCCGGATCGAGAACGACTATATGATCCAAAAGATCCCCACCCTTCTCATCTCCATATATCGCAAGAATCGTATTTCGCACATCCTCCCAATTGCTCGGAGCCACGTTATCCTGAAGAACGGAGAGCTCCGCCTGGGTCTCTGTAGGAACCTCGGGCCACACGCTTAAGAACTGCCCAACTTTATGAAGGCCAGCGGCTTCAAAGAATCTCAGAGTAGCTTCGCCTTCGGGAACGTCCTCCAGCTCCTTCATGAGAACGCGTCTTTCACCCACGGATAGTTCTAAAAAGTATCTAGTCCCCAAGAACTGAGTAAGTGGAGGCCTGTCGACTAGGATGTCCGGCATATCGATGCCGGCCATCTCCGCACGATCGATCCTTTTGAGTCGTCTTCGATTCCAGCTCGTTAGATTTCTACGATATTGTGCATAGGTGGCCTCCGGTTCCTCGGAGAATGGAATTCTCATTCGGAGATCACCCTCGATTCGCTTTAGCACGTCCGGATGATTTATGGTTGAAGCTGGCACTTTAAAATCACTTCTCACTCGTGCAATGGCACGCTCATGCCATTCCTGCGGATTCTCGCTCTCGAATATTTCAGTGAGCTCTGCAAGTAAATCCCTATAGTTCTCAAGATATTCGACAATGACCGAATGCTCCAGTCGGTCCGCAAGGTCTATATATCCCTGCAGCCTCTCCGTATCCCACCCTTGTATCTCCTTCGCATCATCGATCTCATCGAATCCGCCTCGTCTGCCGACTGTTGGAAAATAATGTGCGAGATCGCTCATACCCTCATCACCGTAATCACCATCGCTGTACCCATCATTCATCATCTCCACATGATGAATGTGTTGGTTGAAGCTGAACAACTCCGCACCCAAGTCCGGATATCTCAACTCAAGCTCTTCGCGAATAGCAGCATGAATGCCATCGTGAACACGTTTCATGTTTCTTTTCGCGCGAGATTCGCTGGTACTTATTGAATCAGGATCCAGTATCCATGCTTATCCTTGTATATCGTAGATGCTGACATAGAACATGCTCATATTGGTACTTTCTAGACCGTGAACGACTTGATCGCAGCCACTTTTCATCATCCCCTTAAATCTATCTCTCGCCCCTTCGATGTTGGTAGCAGCATGATAGGCAAGCACATATCCCACCTCCGCAGTCAACTGATCCCATCTCTCGGCATATGAATGAACATGTCCTTCACCGCCTATCGCTATTCCCGCCTCCGCCCTCCGTTTATCCTCTGCGGTGACGAGCTCATCAAACATATACAATTCAATTACTATAGGATCCAATGCGTCGAGCTTCTTCGGCTTAACCCTCCTTGTCACGCCATAATATATCTCCTTCATCCGATACCACGTCTTACCCAGATATTCGAAGAGGCCTGCCGCCTCAGCTTCAGGCATCTCAAGATAGAGGGACTGTGAGAAGTCGTCCTTCCTACCCGTCTTTTCATTCCAATAGAGCCAGCGATCGTACCATTCCGTTCTCTCTCCGGGAGTAGAAACTTCCGCCATCCTCTTCTTCATAGCCTCGTAGACATATACGGTAACCTCTCCCGATCTGTACAAACCATCAAAGGAGGAATCCTTAACTTCAACCGGAGCATTTTCCTGACGCATAAATGTAAGATAGAGTGAAGCCTTGACCTGCGCATTTTCAAGGTCATCATCATCCCAAAGAGTTTTTACGAGTGTTCGTTCGAGTGCGGTCGGTTGATGATCCTTCTTACCCGTAACATAATCCCTGATATGGGGAAGAATCGCCTTAAAAATCCTCCTGCCTTCCAGTCCTTTGAGTGTAGCTTCGGTACGGCCCACCGAAAGATCAGTTGTCAAAAGTGCGTTTACTGCAGCAAATACGGCCCTTGCCCTATCGTTCATTTCACCGGCGGTGAATATTTCAGCGAGATCCTTTTCAACGGTTGCAACCGCTTGATCCATATCAAATTCACCACGACGGATAGCCTCGAAGGTAGGATAACCCTCCACCTGATCACCTATATCGGTGACCTTCTCAGGGAACATCTCGTTAAATGCGGTGATCACCTCCGCTGGTGCATCAGCTACGACTTTCTTTATAGCCTCCCTTGCGGAGAGAATCTCACCATGACTTGAAAGCCTGACGAAGAACTCCCTCAGTATGAAGAGCTTCTTCGCATGCATTTCTGGAGTATCGTTACGGTCAAATCTTACGAGCTCCCTTACCTTCGCCGCTTTTTTAACGAGCCTTGCTTCCGCTTTAGGATAGCGTTCCTCGCGCAACACATAATCGAAGATTCCTGGCGTTTCACTATGGCCCGTTAAAATCGAGAATGCGGATTCCGAGACCCATACATCCATCCGTGATTCCGGAAAGAGGCGCTCGACGAGCTCCGTAAATATATCATCCTGTGTGCCCGCTTGAACAGCATCCAAACCCGATTCATCTATACTCTTGGATATGCTCCATACATTTTGTTCAAACTTCTCATCCGAACCGCGCGAGAGCTCCAAAGCCCTAATTGCTAAATTATACATCCGTACAGCCTGTGAATATAAAACTGGATTCGCTGCAAGAACCTCAGCGCTCCTTATCAACGAACTTACAGGAAAAAATTCATTTCTCTGATGGATATCCTCCTCAACCGACTCGAGGAGTCTCTCCACCCTTTGAATCGCCCCATCGCGGCGTCCTTCATCGCCTAGCACGGCGGCTGCGACACACACGACGCCTACGCTGAGCAAATCCCTTTCCGTTTGAACCACCTTCTCCATCTGAACTTGGCGCTTATCCTGCCAAACCTTTCCCTCATCGCGATAGTTCACCCCCTGCATATCCTTCCAGTTCCACACAGCAAGATCGTACAGCCTCATATCCTGGGTAAGGAGCTCAAATAGTTCCGTCTTGGAGTTCTGCCACTCCCTAACCGCAGGGTGCCAACTTTTTACGTAATGACTCGTCATTCTGACGAGTTTGTCACACTTTACATAGAGTTCCTCAGCCAACTTGGCCTCACCATATCGCGAAAGATTCTCCAACACCTCCATCGCTGTATTGATAAATTCAGAGGCCTGATGCCCTACATCCGGAACATGTTCAATTCTTTGATCCAGCAACACCTTCGCAGCTCTAACGGTTGACTCCCTTGCATCGCCCCTATCACCTTTTTTCCTATGGTCGCTAGCTAAAACATTCCATGCTTTTGCAACCTCCACGGCCGATGAAAAGCTAATGACGACCTTTGGGTCAGGCTGGTGGATCGTTAAACTATAAATCGATGCTGTGTTGTGAACCGAATAGGTAAACTGCGAATCATATGAAAGCGATTCCACGATCTGTCTGCCTTGAGCTTGATATCCCCCATCATCCATTGATAGAAGAAATTCGGCCATCTTTCGCATGGAGCGAAGATAGAAGTGTGAACGCTCCGCGGAGGATGGAACACCTATTGGAGCTTCCCTTTTGAACCTACTTCTCATCTGACCGGATTCGACGTAATTCCAGTCAGGCAAACTCCCAGTCACCTCTTCAACAGTTTTATTCCAGGCATCGACGAAGCTTTTTATTTCACCCGGCCTCATATCATCCGGCATCACCTGCGCGGCATATTCGAGGAGCGCTGCCTTCGTAGTTCCAACGGGCATCTTTTTAACCGCTGTTAGGGCGGCGCGAAATCTACCCGGAAGTGACATCGCCGTTTTTAGATAGACAGCCTCATCGTAGAGAAGATCTCCTTCGATATCATCCACGAAGGCAGTGCTAAACTGTCCATGCTTCGATTGAACTTCATATTGAGGTGTGTTCCGTCTACTGAATGCTCCATATATCTCCCGCATTCCACTATCGATGCCATCACGTCTTGAAAATGGTACACCTGAAACCTCTCTATACCATTTAAATTCAGTTCGTTCAGCGGCGGCGATATTCCCCTTCCATCTGTCAAAATGTGGTGCCAGATATGTGAGAGCCTCATCGCGCCCGGCCATTTCATCCCTTTGAATTTGATCGGCTATATAGAAGAGGGCCTGCGGTCCACGGCGCAACTTGTCCAGATATTCACGCTGAACATTGTACAGATCCGAAAGCAGCGCCGCCTCCCTCGCCTGATAGTATCTCCTACATTTCTCTGCACCAAAAGCATCTATTGCATTATCCAAGGATATTCGATTGGGGTGGCCCTTCATGGTCTCTTCAACAAAACCCTTATACCTCATATACTGACGTCTTTTACCTCGATGATATTGGAAGGCGTAGACCATCTCATACATCAGTGCATCAGGAACGCCGAACGGGTGATTATTGATAACACCCTTCATCTTCACCTGACCGCCCCTTCGCCACCACACATGATCGTTGAATACGCGCGTCATCTGATCCCTGTATTCCCCAAGCAGCAACTCCCTACCCTCTTCTAACTTAGCTAATATTTTCGACACGGCTTCATGCCTGCCAGCTCGATGCAGATCGAGAAGTATCTCATTCCATTCGATATCCAAATCGCGAATTGGATCGAGATTGGCCACGGCTTCATCTAAGAGCTCCGCTCCATCCTTGGCATAACCCGATTTTAGAAGTGAATGCGCGAGTTCAACCGCAACCAGCGGCGGAACGCCTGCATCCTTTACGACGAAATGGATTCGCCCATAGATCATGCCAGCGATCTCCGGATGACATCGCTCGGCAAATCTCAAATAAGAGCGTATATTCGCCAACACCTCCACATATGAGAGATGGTAGAGTTTATCCAAGAACTCGGCATAGGTTCCGATGAGAAGAACCTTATCCCGCGTGAGATCCGGATTCCTAGCTATTCGTTCAGGATTTCCGGGTGGCGAGGGCGTCGGTCTATCGCCGAGCGTAAACTCCACCTCGATATCCATCGCATTTTTTTCGCCCCTTCTAATTGGAGCAGCCGTACCTAGATATTGACGAATACGAGTACGTATTGGATTTAAGGGTCTACCGGGTTCAAGGGCCTCTCCAGTAAGCCAGTGTTGAAAGCGTTGGTAGAGCTCCAAAAAGTTAACCCTCTCAACGCTTCTTTCGTTTCCCTTATCCCATAGTCCTGAATGTTCTATGTTGTCTGACATCACTAAATCGTTGAGCTTCCCAGGATCGCCGTAAATCGCCTTCGCTACCGCAAACAATCCGTTCAACTGATATAGGATGAGATGGTTCTCACTAGATATGTACCTTCATCTTGATATTCGACCATCCCTTTACTGAAATACTGCTGATCGCCTTTTGAAAGATGACCGAACTTCCTCGGATAGACCTTCTCTACCCCCATTCCCCCGTAGCACCTTCTAAGTAGAATTTCGCCGAGTCCCGCCCTCGCTTCATCACGGATATAGTTTCCGACAAGGGCTTCGTAGATCTGAGGAATGCTCGCTGAAGAGATGATGTCCGCCGTAATCGCATGTGGAATGAGGATATCCCTAAATCGCTTCGGGAGTTTCTTCGTAGGCATCGCGTGGATGATTTCGTGGATCATCCAATATAGATGGGCACCCTGTGGTAAGAAAATGAGTGAAGCGAATTCATTATCTTGATTACTCGACTCACTGGCTGTTCTGGAACAGTATGCAGAGCTCGATATTTTCTCATCACCATTTCCATTGCCGTTCCCATCTTCTGGAGATTTATATTGCAAAACTACAAAGACGCTCTGTTCTATATTTTGTTTACCAGCCTTGAACGCTTTGCGATATTCTGCCCTCTTTGTTTCGGCCTCCCCCAAAACACCCTTTACATCACGCTCCCAAAAGGCCTGTCTGATCTGCTGAGCCTTCTCAAACTCAGTCACTATATCAGCCAACTCCTGTGCATATTCCCTGTTTTCCGCGTCGACTAGGTTTGGCAAGGCCCTAAAGAATTCGATCGCCCTCGTATAATCATCACGGGATCTTATACCATTGGAGATTATATCCTTGTAAGGCTCCAAGGCCGCATTGTCTGGAAATTGAATGGAAGTTCTTCCGCCAACGCCATTCGCTTTGCCGAATAGTAACTGGTATCCTTCAGGACCCGCTACGGCAGTTTGTCCAGTTGAGGTCGTTGTAGCGGGAGTCGTAATGTTTTGAGCTAGCGCTGGCGACGCAGCTATCGACATCGTCGATTGAGATGGAACGAACATGTCCGTCGTAGCGACGTACGGCCAACCGAGTCCAATATCATAAGCATTCGGCGCCCCCATATCGGATGCGACAAAGGCGTGCGTAAGAAATGAAAGTCCTGACGATGTCGCGGATGGACCTGACCCAAACAGGCCCCGCATCCCTAACCCATAATACATAATTATCCTTAAATGCCCCCAACAGCTGATCCATCCTATTTATCGCTCTTTCTAGAAAAAAGTTGCTCGAAATTACGGGATTTAGATAGGTATATCTTGTTGATATCATTATATAATTATGCGACAGCTATTTCTAAACAAAATCGCATCATCCACTCATACTTTCTAGGCTATGCAATGAACTAGCAATTCCCGAAAATCCTTGCTAGTTACTTCGCCCCTATATGAATACATTTCATCTCGGCATAGATTTAGGTTCCGTATCATTGAAGGTGGTTCTCCTCGATTCAGGCGATGAGGTCCTCTTTGAAAGGTGGGTTCGTGTATCCGGCGATCCGCTTACGGCCATATTGAGAGTTTTGTCGGAGTTGAATTCTGATAACGCCGATAAAATAATATCTAGCATCGGAGTTACCGGCAGCGGAAGGGATTTAATCGCTGGCGCAACTAGCGCCAAACTGGTCAATGAAATATCCGCGCACGCTGCTGGGGCATCCAAACTCCATAAGAACATAAGAACGATAATCGAAATAGGTGGTCAGGATTCAAAACTCGTCATTTTAAATGACGATGGTGCCATCAAAGATTTTCGAATGAACGAGCTCTGTGCTGCAGGAACTGGAGCTTTTTTAGACCAGCAGGCAGCGAGGTTAAATCTCAACATCTCAGAGTTCGCAAAGCTCGCCGATGACTCCACCGATCCCGTTCCCATCGCTGGCAGGTGTGCGGTTTTTGCAAAGACCGATATGACCCATCACCAGCAGGAGGGAAGATCGCTTTCGGATATCGTAGCCGGTCTGAACGAAGCGCTTGTAAGAAGCTATATATCGAATCTTGTTCGAGGAAAGGATTTACCAAGGCCGATCGCCTTCCAGGGAGGGGTGGCCTCCAACCGAGGACTCGTACATGCCTTTAGAAAAATTCTAAACCTGGATGACGACGACCTCCTCGTGCCGAAAAACCATCTCACAATGGGCGCAATCGGTGCATCGATTATTGCAAAAAATGGTTCTAAGTTTAAATCCGTTAAAATCGATACATTGATTGACCGGATATCCAAACGTACGACTGATGACGTAGTCGATGATAGGCATGCCAAGACTTTGAGACGAGCGTCAGGGAAATCACTATCACCTAATTTCGATATCTTGAATTTAGATGGTAACTATTTAGGAATCGATGTCGGCTCCGTATCCATAAAACTAGCCCTAATAGGTAACGAGGGGTTTATATATAACGATTACAGATTTTCCGATGGAAAACCACTCGATTTACTTAGGTCTATGATCTCTGA
>CAYWIG010000010.1:0-3538 GCA_964458295.1 uncultured Myxococcales bacterium | reverse complement strand
AAAGATCGGTTCCCGAAGGATCGAAGGTGTAGGGATAACCGGAAGCGGAAGGAACTTTATCGGAAAGCTCCTTCGCATCGATGTTATTTTAAATGAAATAACCGCACAAATTCGCGCCGCAAAATTCATCATGCCCGATGCCGATACGATTATCGAAATCGGCGGGCAGGATGCGAAGTTCATGCGCATCGAAAATGGGCATGCAACGCGCTTTGAGATGAACAAGGTCTGCGCTGCCGGCACCGGTGCATTTCTTCAGGAGCAGTCGGAGCGATTGAACATCGATCTTCTGAACGATTTTGCCAGCAAAGCCTTTTCAAGCAAGAGACCTGCCGATCTCGGTTCAAGATGTACCGTCTTCATGGAATCAGATCTCGTTTCTCACCAACAGATGGGATTTTCAAAATCGGACCTGGTCGCAGGCCTATCGCATAGCGTGATCACAAATTATCTTGAAAAAGTCGTTTCGGGAAGCCCAATCGGGAATAAGATACTCTTTTTAGGAGGGGTCGCTGAAAACAAAGCCATAGTCTCAGCGCTGGAATCACAGCTCTCCAAAGATGTTAATACATCGACAGTTGGAACACTTTCAGGTGCTATAGGGGCGGCGCTCACAGCATATGATGAGCGATCCTTAGGAAAATATACGAAGAGAAAATTAATATCATCAGTCGATTCACTCAAACTTGAACAATTTCATTGCGAGGACTGTCCAAATTCATGTTTGATAACTAAGACGCACGACGCAACACGCAACACGCAAGCCGCGATAGGTGGTCGCTGCGGCAAATGGGAATCATCTGAAAGGAAGCGGAGGAGTACAAATGATTCCCGCATAGTCCGGCGACTTAAATTGTTAGGATTTAACTCAAATACACAGGAGCGCAAACACGCAGGAGCGCGGATCGGAATCCCAAGGGCGCTTCTCGCTTACGACAAGTTGCCCGCATGGCAAACCTTCTTTGAAGGGATCGGCTGTGAAGTTATACTCTCGCCGCCCACTGACAGTTCATTGTTGGACGAGGGGATGAAGAGGCTCGCTGTGGAGACCTGTTTGCCGATTAAAGCCTTCTGCTCTCACATCCACTGGCTGCAAACGAATGTTGATGTCGACTATCTCTTCGTACCATCGATCATCTATCGTAACACCGACATACATGATCGAGATACGTCGCATTGTCCGTACGTTCAAGCTGCAAGGCAGTTTGCAAATAATGTTGCTACAATCCCCATACTAAATCCGGTTATCAGTTGGAAGTGGCATCCTGGGGATGAAGAACGTCAGATGATTGCCGTCGCTAAGGAAGTTGGCGTTTCGAAGCGCAAAGCCGAAGTCGCGTGGCGCGCAGCATGTACCGCTCAGGAGAGTTTCAAGAAGGAACTCCTATCGATGGGCGATGAGGTCCTAGGAAATCTCAGCAGTGGAAAACTGGACAGAGCTTTCTTACTCCTCGGTAAGGATTATAACGTATGTGACCCGAGGCTAAATTCCGATATTGTGAGAATCTTCGAATCGTTCGGTGAGACGCTCATCACACAGGATATGCTCGTTGATGATTCGGGAAAATATTCACCAGCATTCAAGAGCATGCTCTGGACTCACGGAAAAGAGATACTCGCCGCATCCGAGGTGGCATCTACAACAAACAAATTATATCCGGTGATGATAACTAACTTTGGATGCGGACCGGATTCCTTCACAACCAAATTTGCGGAGCTTGCCGCGGGCGACAAGCCATTTCTGACTCTTGAGGTCGATGAGCACAGCTCGCCTGTAGGAATGGAGACGAGGATAGAGGCCTTTCTCGACTCCCTGTCAAAGCATAGCGATAATTCTACCGCCAAGCCCATACAACCAATCCTAATAAAAAACGGAACGAAAAGGGTTTATTTGCCAAACTTTTCCGATCATGGCTATGCATTCGCAGCGACATTTAAGACGTTGGGCTTCGAACCGTATTTGACCGACCTTCCCGACGATGAATCGATGCGCCTAGGATCGAAACACTCGACATCTGGCGAATGCCATCCATACACCTTGATGCTCGGTGATTACATAAAGACTGCTAGATCGGGGGACGACTTCTCCAACGCATTTTACTTCATGCCCGACTCTGGTCTTTGCCGAGTATGTCAGTTTGGTTCGATGATGAACGTCGTTGCCAACAAGGAGGATTTGAAGCTTCCTATATATACGAATCTTGAGGAGATCCTTAATTCAAACCCTGTATCGAAGGGATCATCCAGGCTAAATGCCGTCACTATATACTGGAAGATGATGCGAGGGATGGATTTTCTCTCACAGAAGTTTTTCGAGACGAGGGCATACGAGGTAAGCACTGGCGAAGCAGACAGCGCGCACGATGAAATCCATAACTCCCTTATGAAATATATTCATAAGGGAAAACCGCTCGATGGCCTTAAGAATGCAATATCTCTTCTCGATGGAGTGCGGGTGGACAAGTCCGTCCCGCGTGTAAAGATCGGTATCACGGGTGACTATTATACTAGAATATGCGACTATGCGAACAGTGACATTTTCCGTGACATCGAGAGGCTCGGTGGAGTTGTGATGTTGCCGCCCACGATGTGTGAGTTTGCGAAGTATGATACCTATCAGAAGACGACCTGGGCTTTCAACCACAGAGAACCAAAAAAATATATACGGAATATGTTGGCCAGGCGTGTTGTAAAAAAGGGAGAGGAGAAAATCAGAGGTCTCTTCGGCGATGGGATAGATTATGAGATGCCGCTCGAATACCGACGTGCTATGAAATATCTAAAACCATATATGAGCGAAAAATTACCATCCGGATTGACATCCTCGGTAAATGCAATTCTCGAACAAATTCATTCCGGCGCAGATGGCATCTTGAACCTCATAACCTTTCATTGTACTTATGGGTTGGCATCGATCGATAGGGACCATCCGGACCTGCCAAAATTGACCTTGATATTTGAAGGCATTAAGCCAAACCATAACAAGCTGAGGCTTGAAGCGTTTATGGAACGAATAAAACAGAAGACAGAGGACAGAAGATAGGTTTTATATAATAGTTTCTGTTTTCTAATTTTTCAACCGGGGGTTGTCATGTTAGCAAAATTCATTCTCTTTGGAATGGTCGGAATCTGTGGATCGCTCATCGTAACTGCCTTTAAAAAATCGATCATAAACAGAAAACTGGAACTCTCCGGCGAGACGTCGGTGATACTGCTGCCTATCTACGGTTTGATCGGAATAATATATCCTCTGATCGCAATTCATCTCGGAGATCTGCAATGGTATTTTAGGGGACTCGTCTACATGATAGTCTTTTACATCTGCCAATACATTGCAGGTATACTGCTCACTAAGATAAAACTCTGTCCGTGGAACTATTCTGGCAGATGGTCATTTCAGGGGCTCATCAGGATCGAAGATGCACCGGTATGGTTTTTTGCAGGACTTGCAGTTGAGTGGATATATCCCTATGCGAAGGCAGTGGCTGGCGTGTTGTAAATTATCATCTCTAATACTCCAAAACCCTCTCAACACAGC
>CAYWIG010000009.1:11995-15417 GCA_964458295.1 uncultured Myxococcales bacterium | reverse complement strand
TAGGGCATATTATTTAAGCGTACAATTATATCCAGGGAAAAATCTAAGGATATCCGGATTTCCGTATACCCGGACCCGATCCGCTACCTCCTCCTTCCAAATATTCTAAGCAGCATTAAAAACAGGTTTATGAAATCGAGATATAGCCTCAGCGCCCCGATTATCGCACCTTTTCGTTCCTCCTGGCTTCCCTCCTGAAGGCGTGTGCCCATCTCCTTTATCTTCTGGGTATCGTAAGCCGTGAGCCCCACGAATACCAGGACTCCGACATAGGTTATGATCGTGTACATCGACGAACTTCGGATGAACATATTGACCACGCTCGCGATGATTATTCCGATTAGGCCCATGAAGGCGAGATTGCCAACACTCGTTAAGTCGCGCTTCGTCACATATCCATAGAAACTCATCGCCCCGAAGGTGCCCGCCGTTATCAGGAAGGTGCTCGTAATCGACTCCCTCGTATAGACGAGGAAGATCGCCGAGAGCGTAACCCCCGTCAGGGCTGAGTACAGGAAGAACAGCCCTGTGGCAGATTGAGACGATAGTTTGTTAATTGCAGCCGATAGGATCATGACGAGTGCGAGTTCAACTATGATCAGGCCGATCAACAGGACGGGGCTCTGGAAGATCGTCTGCATCAAATTCTCGTTGGAAATCGTGTAATACGAGACGAGTCCGGTGGTTAGAAGCGCCGCGCACATCCAGCCATAGACCTTCGTCACAAACCTCTTCTGTACCTCCGAGGCCTCTGAGGTTCGAGTTATGAATGCGCTCTCCTGCATACTGTCCTCCCCCATTTTAGACTACGTCGATCGCTTAAAGATCATCTACAGCCTTGAAGCAGGTGCATACTCCGGCCTGATGATCTTGATCTCGACACGCCTATTGATGGCACGGTTCTCCGCCGTGTCGTTCGGGGCTATTGGATTTCTCTTTCCGAAGCCGAGTATCCTCATGCGATCAGTCGATATGCCGTTTCGCATGAAGTATTCGAAGACGGCCCTGGCCCTCTTTTCGGAGAGCCGATCATTGTACTGATCGCTTCCGATGGCGTCGCAGTGTCCCTCGATGGAGATCACGAGATCGGTATCCTTCTTGAGCAGGTCGATATCCTCCTGAAGGATCGGCACACCGTCAGAGCGAATCTTGTACTTGTTGAAGTCGAAGTGAACGCCTCTGAGTGTGGTTACCTTCACCACGTCACCACAGTACTTACAGCGAACCCCCATCTTCTGGCACCCCATCTGGAATGCGACGAGCAGTCCAACCGCTACGATAAAAATTGTGAGTCTCTTCATGTTACCTCCATTTGAGTGTTTAAGTGTCTAAGTGTCTAAGTGTCTAGGTGTTTAAGTGTCTAGGTGTTTAAGTGTTTAAGTGTCTAAGTGTTCAAATCTATATCCCTTAGACACCTAAACACTTAGACACCCAGACACTATTTAAGTTTCTCCTGCATAATCTCCAAAATTTCAGAATCCGTGGATATCATGCCGCGGGTGGCGATCCTTCCCAAATTCTTAAGGGATTTCAAGCCAGAACCACCTACGATCCCATCGCACTCCGGGATTCCGACGCCGCTCATCGCGAGTGCGCTAGCCCTGAAGGCTGAGTCGACCGCGGTCATAGTCTTTAGCGCGCAGCCGATCTTGGCGCCGTCGCAGATCATCCCCGTGACGTTGCCGACCATGTTGTTTATCGCCAAAGAGATTTCCTTCTCGCCACCACCATCCAGGAGCACGAGGCCTGCGGAGAGACCTATTCCGGCTGCGTTCGAACACCCGCAGACGGCCGAAAGGCTGCCCAGGTGATGCGTCGTCGCCGAGGTGATCAAACACGCGAGTGCCAAGGCCTCCTCGATTTTCTCCTGTTCCATGTTGAATTTCTTCCCATAGATGGAGAGTGGAACCGCTGCCGTTATTCCCTTGTTTCCACTTCCTGCAAGCGACATGACTGGAAGGGACTCCCCCCACATTCTGGCATATACCCCGGAACATACGAGCGTGGACATGTGGGTTAGTGTATCCTCCATCGAGAGCTCAACGAAGCGCTTTGGAAAGAGCCTAAGACCGTGTTCAGCGATCCTGGAGTTCATCGCAATGCCTTCGCACAGGCGATGTCGGTCATCGGCGGATGCGGATTTTGCAAAGTGAATTAGGTCGTCGATCGACATCGCGGCGATCTCGGTTCGTAATCTGGATTTTGTTCCGGCACAATCCGGCTCTTCATCCTTTAAAATCCTATCGTTCTTTTCCAAATGGACGATGTTCGTGTGTTCACCTTTGATGATAGCCCTGCCGATCCCTCCTCCTTTCATGATGGAGCAATCGATGTAGAGCTCATTTTGATGTGTGTCGACGTCGACCAGGATCTTTTTGTCGGTGACGAGTTTTTCAGCTGCGGGAATCATCTTTTCGTCCACCGCCTCGAAGCACTGTAGGCCATGTTCCGGTTCCGGGATCTGTGATCCCAACGCCGCTGCCCATAGTATGCCCGTTTTGTGGCCGCTGTTCGGTATGCCAACCGCATAGCAGTTCTTATAGATCTTCGGATCCACTATGAGCCGTATGCCTTCGACGTCGCCATCGATTTTATGGGCGGCGGTTGCGGCAGCGAGCGCTATCGAGGCCGGTTCGGTACAGCCAAGGGCTGGAACCCACTCTTCGCTCAGCTAATCGGACAGCAGCATATATACTCCTTCGGACGCGCACCAATAGTGCAAATCCGCCTGAAAGGCAAGCTATGACTGAAATAGCTTGATTTTGCCGTTTAGCGGGCCTATTAGAAATATAAATTATATTCATGACTTGCTTGGAAGGAGGTAGCTGATGAGGAGAGCGATGTTATTCGTTGTGGCTGTTTTTGCTGTGATTACAGCAACTAAAGGCTTTGCGACCACGAAGACGGAGGGGCTCATGGCGGTAAAACAACAGATCAAGAAGTTTGCTCCTGTAAAGATCAGGGTTGATGAGAAGCTTCTGACCCCAAAGCAGGTGAAGCTCGTGAGGGAGCTCGTCGCGGCTGCGAATTATATGGACAGGATCTTCTTCATCCAGGTCTATGGGAAGAACCCTGATCTCAGGAAGCAGCTTGCACAGACGAAGGGTAAGGAGAGGGTCCTCTACGACTACTTCGATATCAATTATGGTCCTTTCGATCGACTCAATCATGATGAGCCATTCGTGAAGGACGTTGGAGCAAAACCACTCGGTGCGAACTTCTATCCTGAGGACATGACGAAGGATGAGTTCAACCATTGGCTGAAGAAGCACCCAAGGGACAGGCGCATGTTCGAGAGCAACTTTACTGTGATCAAGAGGAAGGATAAGAAGCTCGTCGCCGTTCCGTACTCCGAAGAATACAGGGAGCTCCTCGAACCTGCGGCGGCACATCTTCGTGAGGCGGCGAAGTATACAAACAAC
>CAYWIG010000009.1:7155-11985 GCA_964458295.1 uncultured Myxococcales bacterium | reverse complement strand
TTGAGCCGTGCGGATGCCTTTCTTTCAAACGATTATTACCAGAGTGATGTCGACTGGGTGAGGATGAAGGATCATGCCATCGAGGTCGTCATCGGCCCCTATGAAGTTTATGAGGACAACCTCTTCGGCTACAAGGCGGCCTTCGAGGCGTTCGTCACACGCGTCGATCCAAGCGAGAGCAAACGCCTCGCCAAGGTGGTGAAATACCTGGATGATATGGAGCAGCATCTCCCCATCGCCGATAAGTATAAGGGCGTCGGCAGAAGTCTGAAATCTCCGATCATAGTAGCTCAGGAGATATATACCGCGGGCGATACGCGTGCAGGCGTGCAGACCTTGGCCTTCAATCTTCCAAACGATGAGCGTGTCAGGAAGAAGGAGGGTAGCAAGAAGGTCATGTTGAAGAATGTTCAGACGGCGAAGTTTAAGAAAGTTCTAAAGCCGATCGCGAAAAAGGTTTTACATCCCAAGGACTATGCCGATGTCGATTATGAGGCATTCTTTGCGCATACGCTGCTCCATGAAGTGTCGCACGGGATAGGCCCTGGTGAAATCAGAAAGGGTGGAAGGAAGACCACGGTGAATAAGGAGCTCAAGGATCTTTATTCTGTGATTGAGGAGGCCAAGGCCGACACCCTGAGCGCATATAACGGCGTCTATCTTATAAAGAAGGGTTTATATCCGAAGGATTTCGAAAAGGTGATGTGGCCCACGTATCTTGCCGGAATGTTTCGTTCGGTGAGGTTTGGAACAAGCGCAGCTCATGGCGGGGCGAATGCGATACAGTTCAGCTACCTCCTTGAGAAGGGGGCTATCGTATACGATGAGAAGACTGGGCTCTTTCAAATCGATCGCGACAAGATAAATGGTGCTGTGAAGGATCTGGCCTACGATCTCCTCATGATCGAAGCGAAGGGTGACTATAATGGGGCCAAGAAGTTCGTCGAAAAATATCGCAGGCTGCCTGAGAGCATGAAGGCTGGTCTTGCCAAGCTAAGCAATGTGCCGGTGGATATAAAGCCCCAGTATGCGTTCAAATAATCGATTCCCAGTGTTCACTTCAAAAGGGAGGCCGAAATGGCCTCCTTTTTGTATGTCAGGAAATCCCGTACAGGAATCAGCTTTAAAAAGAAACACTCCTGCAAGGTACGACGCTAGTCGTTCCTTGGAGGTGTGTTTCGACCGCGACGCACCTCGCAGGAGTGACTGACGTCCCACCTACGAGGAGCATCATTTTGTTTTTGCACAGAATGGCCATAAAGGGTCAGCGTGAGGGTATATGTCTGGATGTAGACTATATAAATGCGATATATTGTCATGCTCTATATGTATAGTACACATATAGAGAAAAGCGTGAAAGAACATAACTATCTGTATATATTGATATATATTGATTATATATGTTCTATTAATAGTTTAATAGTGATAATATATGTATTCTATCAGAACACGATAAATGTATTATTCAGTGGACTCTGGGGGTCGATTAGCCGATAATATATGTAAGGAGCGAGGAGAGATGGCTAACGTTTTCACATATCTCGATTATAGGAAGTTCTTGAAGGACTGCTTCGATGAACTTAAAGAATCGAGGTCGACCTTCAGCCATCGCTCATTTGCGAAGTCAGCCGGTTTTAGATCGAGCAACTACATCCTCCTCATCATGCAGGGTAAGAGGAATTTGTCGAGCGAGGCTATCATTAAAGTAGCGAAGGCTCTTAAGCTAAAAAAGAAGGAGGCCGAGTTCTTTGAGAACCTCGTGAGATTCGATCAGGGTAAGACCGATTCAGAAAAAAACTTCTATTATGATAAGATCTCGGCGAACAGACAGTACGCCGATGCCAGGCCGCTCGAGAAGGAGCAGCATAAATATTACTCGCATTGGTACATCCCGGTGATCAGGGAGATGGTTCTTCTGGAGGATTTTTGTGAGGATCCGAAGTGGGTTGCTCAGAACATCACACCGCACATAACGATTCAAGAGGCGAAGGACGCTATCGATCTACTTCTGGAGATCGGGCTCGTGGAGCGAGACAGTAAAGGGAAGCTGATTCAGGGCGACCCTCACATTTCAAGCGGCGATGAGGTTCGGGGGTTAAACACAGCAAACTTCCAGAGGGAGATGATCGAACTTGCTGCAAGATCGGTAAGTGAGCATAAACCTAAGGAGCGTGAAGTCGGCTCCGTTACATTTGCCGTATCGAAGGATAAACTCCCAGAGGTCAAGAGGATGATCCGCGAATTTCGTTCGAGGCTGGCGGGCTATCTGGCCGATGAAGAGGATGCCGATTCCGTATATCAGTTTAATGTACAGTTCTTTAACTTAAGCAGGATTAAGAGAAGAGGATAAAGGTTATGATGGATAAGTTAACGAAACTATTTCTTATAATTATTCTTATCGCCTCAGCTATGATTTCGGCATGTGGCGTTACGGAGACTGGAAATCCGCCTCTTCCACAGGGTGAGGAAGAGGGCATGACGCCTGCTGATCCTGGACCGGAAGTCAGCAACTATCAAAACGACATCTGCGGATATTCTTTGGTTTATGATTCCGATTGGATCTATGAGGAGTTGAGTTCAAGCGCCACAGTATTCACCGACAACAGAACCGAAGCTACAACTGCAACCTTTTCATGCTATACGTTAAATCCAGAGCCAGCATCTCTGCTGGATTATCTGGAGGCTACATATCCAAGTAGAACCTTCGTGGAATACGATACGACGAATCTCGAAGGGTACGAATATGATGATCCTACGGAAGGAACGAGCGGTGGAGATCAGAGGGAATACTATTTTCTAAACGGTGATATCCTTCTCGTCATAACAGCTGAAGTTTTTACAGATGCGGAGTTGGAGTTTGAAGATCTATTGGATGGAATAGCGTTTGACTGAGTAACCTTGAGAGGAGCGGGGGGGATAGAAAAGGAGCTGTCCCATGAAGAGGAAAGGAAAAAAGCAAATAATCGTTTTGCAGTTATTGATAGCAGTCTTGTTGGCTTTGTCTGTATCGTGTTCAAGTGACGTGGAGGGAGAGGTAACACCACCAGGCGTAACACCACCAACCGAGCCAGGATTACCAGTTCCATCAATAGCGGATATAGGATTTGAAGTTGAAGAGGTAGAATCCTTTATAGAAAAATTTATTCCCTACAATATGTCATTGACATCGTTTTGGTATGATCTTGATCGGTACAATGTCGATTCGCTTGGCGATGAAGAGGTGACGGGAGATTGGGATGTTTGGTATACTATAGGAGGTGTTTCGGATCCTGAAAACAATTCAATAAGTGCAAGAATTTCGTACGGGAAAAAACCTCAATATTATAATAATGGGCCAAAGGGATTAGAGGTTTCTGAGGAATTTACCGCTGGAGGTATTAATTTTAGAAAGTACCATGATCCAAATAATCCAGACGATGAATCTGTTTCTTCGACTTATCCAATATATATTGGGATGATAATAGATCCTAGTTCTGATGAAGAATACATGCTCCAAATCAACTTTATTGGATTTCATTCCGATGCATATTCGAATTTTACTGATTATCTGATTCAAACATTGAACAGCCAAAAGAAGGGAAATCTTTCAAGGTCATCCACGCTTAACCATTTGAAAGAAAGTGTAGATGAATTGAGTTTATTTGAAACCTGTAAAAACATCATAGTTGAGGACAGATTCTATGCCGGTAGAAATATGCTTAGATGGCATTATATTTGCGACGAGAAATCATACACGATAGAGTTGGATTTAAATCCTAGCTACCAAGGCGAATCGTGGAAGTGTTGTATAGGCGGAAATACTGGATATCGAGGAGTTGAGACGACTATCGACGATTATCAGGCCTGTTATGCAAGTGGCGGTAGTTATTCGCACGGAGAATATCGCATCAAAGCAAGGTTGGGTAGTAAGACGTTGACTGTCACAGTCACCGTTGATGAAAAATCACAGGCAGAAACCATCATAAAAGCTATTGATCTAGATGAAGGCATTTCTATGAAGCATGAAGAATGTGCATTTATGCCTTTGTAGTGATTTTTGAGAACAAAGAAAGGAACGGGGGGGATAGAAAAGGAGCTGTCCCATGAAGAGCAAAAAAGCAGTAAAGGTCGTAGGAGGTGTCGTAGGATTGGCAATGATGTTCTTTTCAGGATGCGGAGGCGGAGCGTTCGATGATCCTCCCCCGGAAGTAAACAGGACAAAACCACCGAAGATTCAGAGTATCGATCTCGTCAGGTATGACGATTGTGAGGAGATGAATGTCGAGGTTCGCGAGATCATCATCCAGGAGATGGAAGCTGAACTCGACGAGCTGAAGGAGCACTGCATATATTCAGGTGGCGGAAGCGGGGATGAAGAGATGGTGTATGCACCTGAAAGTGATCCCACCGACGGTGGGAGTGACGCTGCATCGTATACAGACACCAACGTTCAGGAAGCAGGCGTCGATGAAGCGGATCTTATCAAGACCGATGGCGTACATGCGTTTGGAATAGTGGAGGATAGGGTTCAGGTCGTCAGGGCGTGGCCTCCCGAGAACTTTGGGATGGTGGCGTCGATTGAGTCCACAGAGGGTAAACCGGATGGTCTTTTTCTCAATAATGGAAGACTTATTCTAGTTTCAACCAGGGATGGTGCGTTTCCATCTACCAATTACTATGATTACGACTATGTCTATGGCGAAGAACCGGATCCCAAATTTGTCAATGTCGATATCTTTGACGTTTCAGACCCCATAAATCCCACACTTATCTCTAGCAAGAAGTATGATGGGGAATTGATAAATACGAGAATGATAGGTTCTAAACTTCATGTTGTCTTCAACAACCAGC
>CAYWIG010000009.1:5618-7145 GCA_964458295.1 uncultured Myxococcales bacterium | reverse complement strand
GATAGCAAACTATTTCCCAAATGTTCATCTGGTGGAACCGCTACTCCCTCGAACGAACTTCTCGTCGCAATCGAAGAGCTTCGGGTGAAGAACATGAAGGTCATCGACTCGATGGACTTCGCTGACATCGTTACGGTGCCGGCGATTCGGGAGAAGGATGGATGTAATGATGTTATGAGAAGCCATGCGGCCTTTGGATCAGATGTTCTGACCGTCGCTACTGGCGATGTGTCATCATCGTTCGAGGAGCTGGATAAGGTTTCAATAGTTGGAAACGGTGGGGAGATCTATGTGTCGACGGAAAATATATTCGTAGCCTCGAGTCAAAATGACTTCCATGAGATGTACGATTTGGAGGTTTCGTATGACTCGACGGTGGTGCACAGGGTTAAGTTGGAGGAGAGGACGCTGGATTATGCAGGTAGCAATGCGATTGAAGGGCATCTCCTGGATAACAACTACGTTGGATCCAGAGGTTCTGCCAGGTTCTCTATGTCACAGTTCGCGATGAGCGAACATGAAGGACATTTTAGGATCGCCACCACACGTGGAGGCGTTTCGAGTTCAGGTGAGTCCGAAAGCGACAGCATGGTTACGACATTTAGGATCACCGAGGATGATTTTCTCCATGCCGGTGGTGTCTGGGGTCTAGGTGTCGGTGAGAGGCTGTACGCTGTGAGGTTTATCGGTGATATGGGCTATCTCGTTACTTTTAAGAAGGTCGATCCACTCTACGTGCTCGATCTTTCAAACCCCGCAGATCCTGTTCTCAAAGGTGAGCTCAAGATTCCAGGATTTTCAACATACCTCCATTCGCTCGATCAAAATCGCCTGATAGGAATCGGTTTTGATGCCGACGATCAGGGCGATTTCGCTTGGACTCAAGGATTCAAAATTGCGCTCTTCGATGTTTCAAATCCATCGAATCCGGTTGAAGTCGGACATAGGATAATTGGTTCGAGGGGTACTTATTCGACTGCCATAGAAGAACATCACGCCTTCACGTTGGATCGCGAAAAGGGAATTCTCTCCCTGCCGTTAGATCTGTACGAAGGGGGAGATGGTGGAAGCGATTGGGGTAGTCAGACGAGTGACGGTGTGGTTCTCCTAAACGTCGATGGCGATGGTGAGTTTGAAACGATAGGTGAAGTTGTGATCAGCGAACCGTCAGGTTCATCATATTCATATTCGTCGAGTCAGGCGAAGGCGCTCAGAACGATAATTATCGGCGACGACGGTGAGGATTGCGTCATAACCTTGGCCGACGATGGAGTCTACATGAACAGAATTGATGGTGGAATGTCATCTCTAGGAAACACGTGATGATGAGCTCCCTCGTTTTCGGGAATGCACTGCCTCCGAATTGGTGTCATGCCCGATTTATAAAAGGCCCCGAAATTGTTCGGGGCCTAAATAACAAGCTACTCTTTATTAAAGGAGTTAAAATATGAAGAAAATTGTTTTTAGCATCGTGATCGTCGCTCTATTTACAGCCTGTTTTTCAGGTAAGGCAGACGATGTTACCAC
>CAYWIG010000009.1:0-5575 GCA_964458295.1 uncultured Myxococcales bacterium | reverse complement strand
GTTGGGGAGTTTTCCCTTATGTGATTACAAGTTCAATCGATAAGGATAAGACACTTTCTTATGAGGTGGTGATATCATGTCCAGAGGTGGGAGATGAGGTTTATAATAAGGCCACGCAAATATCATTCGCCGACTATGAAAGTTTGATGAAATTATATTCTACAATTGATTGTAAAAAAACGAAGGAACTAGGGGATGTTGATTGTGATTTGTATTCCACGGATGCGGGCTACAAAGAGATAACATGTCACTATGACGATGGATCCAGCGAAGCTAGATCGTTCTATGACGGCTGTGTTACATCTAACGCTACTGTAAAAAATGTACGGGAGTTATCTAGCTTGATAGATACAATTCGGGAAAAACACATTACTACCTTTGACACCTCCAGAGCATGCCCCGAACCCGAGGAGCCTGAATCGAGCTCATTTATGATAACCAGTACATCAGGATATACGAAGTTTCCACATACGAGTTATACCTCAGTGTCTGAAGGTAAAGTTCTCTCCTATAGAATCACCGCAACCTGTGATGGTGAATCAAAGGAGGTCTATAATAAAACTGCCTCAATCTCTGAAGATGATTATAATAAATTGATGACGAGTTACGCCGATGTCAGTTGCGGTGACGACGGCAAGGCTAGTAATTCTGATTGCGATTCAATCGCTACCGATTTTGGTAGTACGATCGTTACATGTTTTTACGATGATGATACTGAAAAGAGTCAGACATATTATGATGGATGTATAGGGGCTGAGGATTATCTTAAGAAAGTTAACGATCTATCGAGTCTTATGGCAACTATTCGTGGAAAATATATTGAAAATTATGACACCTCCCTCTCTTGCAACTGACGTCACATAGTTTGTGTGAAGAATTATATCTTCCAAGGATTACTGATAAGGCCCCGAAATTGTTCGGGGCCTTTTAATATAACAGCTTGATATTATTAACTAATTAGTAGTATGCATGAACTTCGCAACTTTTTTGGGGGAAAACCGATAATGATTACGGAGGGAAAGGGGACTTCTTGACCACAAGTGGACATATACCAGCTCCTGCTGTTTCCACTGCTATGCCTATCGCGGGTATGCCGCCGGGTGCGGGCATGCTTACACCTTCCGTCATTCCGCTAAGCACAATTCAACAGTTTTGGGTCAGCAACTATCGCCTGACCGAAGGGGATATGTCCCGCTTCATGTTGGCGCCCACCGCCTTTGCGCAGGTTCCGCCGCAGTTTAGGCCAGGAAAGACTATCGATGTTGTCGGGCTGAAATTGAGTTCGGGAGAGATTCAGAAGATATGGAGGCCCGATCAAATTCCGGAGAATATCTCTCAGATTGTCGGCGGTGATGAAGGTGAATACGTTTTTTGGTTACATCCGTTGGCGTTCAGTGCTTCGACGCTTCCATCAGAACTTGAGGGTTTGTTGATTTTTAGAAGAATGCAGCGGGTGAACGAACAGACATCAAAAAAGTTGTCAAAACTCATGCGGGAGAATCCCAAAATCACCGGTAAAGCCGTAGTGAGTTCCTCGGTGAGATCTGTTCTGCTTTTTGAAATCGATGGCAAAAGGGTGGATGCTCCGCAAGAGTTAAAATTACATCTACCTGTATTCATCAATCAGTCGAGTCGTGCCTTTGAGGCGGGTGAAATAGGGTATGCCTGGGACATCCACGGGAAATATCCTGAAACATCAGCACAGACCCTCTTCGCTTCCTCGATGGCAGGTATTGTTCAGCTGGACGCGATCTTCGATGAGATGGGTACGAGGCCTTCGACAACTGCTGAATACTCCCTGGGGTATCTCCTTCGCGATTCGGGATGTAGGGTTGAGGATGGAAGGGTTCATTTTCAAATTCCCTATTTTTCATTGTTCGGTGATCTGAGTGATAACGATGATAGCCTTCTGGTAAGAATGTTCAAAAATTTCAAAAGCCGGAATCAGAATCTTACGCCGCATGATTTTGTAATCGATACCTTTATCGCACCGCTGCTAGAAATCAATTTTGGAATGATGAACCAGGGGCTCTGTGTCGGTGGCGGTTTTCATTATCAGAATCCTATTCTGCGGGCGTCGATGCCGATTGGCAAAATATCGCAAGATGACCCCTTGGGGTGGGCCGATTCTGAAGATTGTAAAATTGAAGGTGTGGCGACGAAGGAGCTCACCGGTGGCTTTCTAAAGCATTCCGATCGTAGATCCTTTGAATATATAGAAGTTATGATGACCAACCTCTGGAGTCTTTTCATCAACGATATGAATTGGTCATCATCATTCCCAGGATTTGATAGGGAGGCCTTTAGAAGGAAGATGTTGGTACTGATGGAACGCTATAGGCCGTCTGAGACACCTCCCCCAGGTGTCCATCATAAGGCTTGGGATGCGTACAGATTGCATATGGCAAACCTCATCAACGGGCTTCGAAATCCATCTGTGGCACTTACAAACGAGGTATATCCACAAGCTATGAGAAACGTGCCCTTGGGGAAGTCGCTTGGCTTTGCAAGGGGATCGCTGTTGTTCGCCTCAGCCCTTCCAGGAATGAAATTCGATACACCGGAACAGTTTACACTCATGTACGATAAGATAGCCTTTCTCACGTTGGCATATCCTGACGCCGACGTTCATGAATTGATTGAGCACGAAAATGAATTGCATGAGAGGGCGAGGCGTCGCGCGGCCGAGGATGGAGTCGATCAATCGGATACGACCTCCTTTTTGGGTTATGCCTTAGCAGAAGCTTATTCCCTCACTGAAATAGAGCGCATGCAGGACGCAACGCTTCATCATAGGGGACTTAGGGGATTGTCGGAAGTTGATCGCGAGTGGCTTGTAGATTTCATCTTCGGCCAGGAAGAGGGGGTATTCTCTAAACAGTTGGTTGCCTACTTTGGCCTCACGCCAAAAAGAAAGCGAAAGGTCGACTATGAACATCTGCCGAGGGTGGGATACTGGTTTGCTTCGATAGCTTTGGCGATGATAAGAGCTGAGCAGACCGAGGGAGCGACGCAGGGGATCGGAGCTATCTTAGCAGCGTCCAAGTCCTTTCAGCACACCATCTGGGATTTAAAAACCTATGACAGACCTCCAATTCGTGAGCGATTGGGAAGATTTTTTAGATCAATTCGCCTGTGGGGATAGATGTATCGATCGCCTTGATGAATAAACCATCTCTTCCAAAACAATTAGCTGATAGTCGGATCACCTCCTGAGTCCGGGTGTGGAGCAGGGTACACACTGCTTCTTCGGCGCTGTCAGCATAATGCCCACACCTCCCGCTATAACGACTATGGCACCTATCACTGAGCTTATATCGGGCAGTTCAGAAAAGAAGAGAACCCCTGCGAAGTACGATCCGATGACAAATATGTATGTGAAAGGTGCGATGCTCGAGGCGGTTCCCATCTTATAGGCCTTCGTCATCATGACTTGGGCAAGCCCCAAGGAGACTCCAGCAAATGCCAAGAGTCCCAGCTCCTTAAGCGAGGGAACTACGAAATCCTTTATAGCCATAGGTGCGCTAGCAACCATGATGAAGAGTGTGAAATAGAACGTGACGATAAGCGGGGAATCGGTCGAACCGAGTTTTCTCAAGCTGATCATGGCGAGCGCGGCGAATATTCCAGCTAGCAACGCGAAAATTCCTACACCCTCGAAGATCCTCGCATCAGGCCTTAGAATTATCGCTATACCTGCAAAGGCGACCAGTATGAATACGAACTGCAACTTTCCAAACGGTTCTTTGAGTAAAATAGGAGCTAAGATCGCCACGAATATAGGGAGTGTGTTGAAGAGCGATGTGGCATTTCCGAAATTCATGTTCATAACAGCATAGAGAAATAATCCCAGAGCGATATATCCAAAGATCGATCTGGCGAATATGATCCGCCAGTTCTTCCCGCGAAGGCTCAGACGCCTTATGTGTATCAACGGCCAGATCGTCACTATCGAGAAGGCCCCTCTAAATAAGAGTATTTCAAAAAGGGGTATCCTTCCGCTTACATATTTCATCCCGACCCAGGCAGATACGAATATCAGCTGAGCAGCGATCATTATGATTATAGCCTGTGCGGATTTTTTTATTTTCATCTATTGATCCTGAAAGTCGCTGAGGAAATCGTTTTTGGCATATCCTCCGATATATCACCGCAAAAAGAAGCGGTGATTCTATAGTCACCAGGTCTTATCTTTGCAGAAAGCGTCCATCTTATGTTCAACATCTCTCCGATATTGGCAAGAAGGGTACACGATTTATCGGATAGTATTGCAAGGGTCGGTTTAAAATCTTTAGATTTTTTCCATTTATCCATTTTATCTTTTTTCTCGAGAATGAACTCCGATTTTACACCTATCGGAAATAGCGTCATGCGTATGAATCGCATCTTCATCTCTTCACCCGGTCGATAGATGTCCTTGTCGGCTACGATCTCGATCAGTTTGTTGTCGTCCGCAATTCCTGTTCCGACCTTTGATGAAGTCTGATCCCAAAACCTCGCAGGGCCGACATCCACATGAACGTTTGCCCCCTGATAGAAGCCCGTGCCGCCAAACTTCAGATCTTTGACGTAATTCCAGATATCCCTCGGATTTACGCCCTGCATCCGTATGTCAGCGGCCATTCCATACTGGTGCATACTGGCCTTGGCCGCAAGCTTCCCCTTATTCCTTAAATCGGTATTATATGTAGGACTTCTATAGCCAGATACGATCGTTATTCTGGCTCCCTTGTTGAACCTGTCCTCCAGATAGTCGAGGAATTCGATGAATCTTGGAGAAATTTTGGATATAGGATCACCATATTTCGCAGAGAAGGCCTGGTGAATTTGGCGAAGCGCTGCGTCGTCATGGGTCCCATCGGGATTTCGATATCTTCCCTTGAACGATACGCCACTCTTCGCACCCTTGAGATGAATCTCACCATCACCTGAAAAGAAGTAGCGGGAGGATGGTTCATTACCCGCCAACGCCGGCATCGCCAAGAATATTATTATCACAAATCCGATAAAGGTCCGCATAGGCTTAACAATAAGTACTTGGTACTTATTGTCAAATACGAACAAAAAGTGCGTGGTACTTACTGTCGACTCATGATATTTTGAAAACATGGATAATGAGATACGGATATCTTGGGCGATGGCAGTGATCGCACTTCTTGCCGTCGTGGTATTCATCTTTTTGCACCCTGTGGGGAACAGCGACATCTTCTGGCAGATAAAAGCGGGCGAGTATATCAGCCAGAATGGCATGCCTCCTCCGGGGAGGGATATTTTCTCCTATGTCATCGAGGGTTCCAAATGGATAGATCTACAGTGGCTGACGGAAACTCTATTCTTTTCGGTTGAAAGGATAGGGGGATTCGTAGGGCTTTCGATCCTATCCTCGATGCTGGGCCTGATATTGTCACTGCTCCTCTTCATGGGATTTAAGAGGATGGGTCTATCCGCATTTCGATCCCTCATCCTTACATCCGTGATTTTGATATTATCTTCGTTCAGATTGCAGCTTCTCAGACCGGAGCTCTTTTGTTTCGTCTTCTTCATAGCGTTTCTGGTAACGGTGGATAGGAGGGAA
>CAYWIG010000008.1:0-15473 GCA_964458295.1 uncultured Myxococcales bacterium | reverse complement strand
AGATGAGAAACTTCATTCCACAATGGAAGAAGGATGAGGTAAAGGAGCTCATTAAAGAGCTTATGCACGGCGATACGTGGAGTGTTGCCAGCCATAGATCATTCCGCAAGCACCTAACTCCGATTGAGAACCTTTCTATGAACAGGATCATCTCGGAGGCGTATTACGATATCACTATCCAACCGCTCAGGGAGATGGACATCGCAAGTACTCCGGAGGAGGATTTCTGGGGTGCGGTCGAAGAAGCGGGCGAGAACGAAGTTCTCGATTTCGTCTTCAACAAGATGCTCATGTCCAACACGACCACTCAGTAAAACAATCCAACAAAAACGGCACCTTCGTACGGCGCATTTCAGGTGCGTCTACGAAGTGAAGCGTATTTCGAAGATAAAAATCGCATTGGCTTCAAAATTTAGAAGCTGACGGAGGAAGATATCTAAATTTTATGATCCGAAAAAGCGGTACTCCGGTAACCTCGTCTGGCTTACGGCGGCTCAACTCATGCGCCGTCTCGCCGCCTGCGCCTCTTCGCCGCTAATTGTAGGCTTAGAAAGCGGCGAATTCACACGCCGCCAGTCGAGGTAACCGTCGTAGCCTTTGCTTTTTCGTGTACTTTCCGGGGGAAGCCAAACGATTTTTATCAAGAAATAGCGGAACGAAGTGCACCGGGCGCCGGTAGAGGGTGCCGCTTTTGTTGGATTGAGCATGGTTGGTTGTTAAACCCTTGAGAATGCGTGATGGAGAGCTTCGATAAAGGTCTCGGGGTTTTGGTCGACGGTTAAATCTGCACCGGCGGTTTTGCGAACCATTCCGTCGGCAAATGTGGTGACCTTTTCTATCGATTGGAATTCAAGACCCCCGGGATGAATGACGCCGAAGGCACCGCCGTAGAAGCTGCGGTGCTCTTTTTCATTCTCATCAATATAGGATATTGCTAGCGGTCTTGGGGATCCTGTCAAAGCGGAGCTTGGAAGAAGTCCCAAAAGACCGTCTATTCGATTCATCTCCGGACGAATCGTTCCTTCTATCGTGAAACCGTTCTCCGAAGGATTGAATTTCATAGAATCGCCCAAACAGATTCTTTCAAGTTCGAGTTTTCGTTCTTCCGCTATAGTTCGATCGGTTGATGGTGATTGTGAAAGAACCTCGTCGTTTGATATTTCCAATAAGAAATCGTTCGATGCGAAGACCGAACTTGCGCCCTCGTGGGTAAATGCAAACTTGGATTCAGCAGAGGAATCTGAGAGAAATGCTTTTTGGGGAGTGATGTCATCTTGAGGCTTCTCCTCATGTCTGCTCAGATGAATCCTCTTTAATTTTTCAGCACGAAGCCAGAGGTGAGCTGCCTTTGATAACTCTGAAAATTTTCCATCAGCAGGAATCATCCTTCCATTTTTTTCGGATGAAGGTGTCACCACCCTTGCAGTGAAATCGAAATGAGTATTTGCTTCGTCATTCAACCGGTCGATAAAATTATACACTTCGATCATATCAGCTTTGGACTCGCACTGTGTGACGACATGTGAAGTTCCCTCAACGTGGTCGAAGAGGACGAGTGTCGTGTAGATGCCGAATCTGCACTGCGGAAGCCTTGAAAAGCCCTCAGCTGGCGAAAAACCTCTAAACGCCTTAGCACCTTCAAAGCCAATATATCCTATAACTCCACCGCTGAAGGGGAGGTAAGGATCGACGTCTATGTTGTCGATTTTCTTGCAGAATCTCTTAAATGCCTCCTGCGGAGTGTCGATCGTGGTGTGACCATCTATAATGATAAAGCCTCCGGCCATGGAGAAGGTGTGTTCCGGATTGGATGCTATGACCGAAAACCTCTTTTTTGAATTTCCGAATTTTGGCTGAAAACAGACGAAACCGGTATCGGTAAACATGGTCTCAAATATGCTTTCAAACGGGACGTTCTCCAAAGACAGGACAGTTAAGGATCTACGCGACATGTCCGGATTATACGCATAAGATAGGCACGCCTTCAAACAAAATCCTGACGATTCAGCATCTTTTTTACTTCGATCAGTGAATAACTTATCATAAAAAAATTGACGCCGCATCCCGCAATTAGTCTGTTTTTGGGCGTTTCCGGGATGCGTCTGTCGATAAAAATCCTTTACAGCTCCTGTTTAAAGCGTTATGGCTCCGGCCGTTTCAGTTTGGAAAGTAGTCGAACAATCACAAAGGAGGAAGTAAATGACTACCGACAAGCACAACCCGTTTAAAATTGCACAGCAACAGTTGGACGAGGCGGCGAAGATCCTGGGTATGGATCCAGGCGTACATGCGGCGCTGCGTGAACCGATGAGGGAGCTTCACGTCTCATTGCCAGTTAAGATGGACAACGGCGAGACAAAGGTCTTCAAGGGCTTCAGAGTTCAATACAATGATGCCCGCGGTCCCACAAAGGGCGGACTTCGCTTTCACCCGGATGAGACGATCGATACCGTTCGTGCGCTAGCCGCATGGATGACCTGGAAGACCGCTGTGGTGGATATTCCACTTGGCGGCGGTAAGGGTGGCATCATCTGTAATCCGAAGGAGATGAGCGAAGGTGAATTGGAGCGTCTTTCGCGTCAGTACATCAGGCAGGTTGGTAGGATAGTCGGCCTTCGCAAGGATTGTCCGGCCCCCGATGTTTACACGACACCTCAGATCATGGCCTGGATGATGGACGAGTTCTACTGGCAGCAGGGCTTCAATGAGCCTGGCGTTATAACCGGTAAACCCCTACCGATCGGCGGCTCGAAGGGTAGAAACGATGCTACAGCACGTGGTGGCGTATACACCGTTCGTGAAGCTGCGAAGATCTTAGGGATAGATGCAGCCAATTCCACATTCGCCGTTCAGGGTTTTGGCAACGCAGGTCAGTACGCTGCGACATTGATGGATGAAATCTTGGGCGCCAAGAAGCTCGTGGCCGTCTCAGATTCACGCGGTGGCGTATACAATCCTGAAGGCATTAACGCCCAGGAGATGGTTAAGTACAAGCTCGAAACAGGCAAGGTCGAGGGTTTCCCGGGAACGAAGCCGATCACGAACGAGGAGCTCTTGGAGCTCGACGTAGAGATCCTCTTCCCATCTGCACTTGAAAACTGCATCACCGAGAAGAATGCGAATAACATCAAGGCCAAGATCATCGCTGAGCTCGCAAACGGGCCTACGACACCTGAGGCGGACAAGATCCTTCACAGCAAGGGTGCCTACGTCATTCCGGATTTCCTCTGTAACGCCGGTGGCGTGACAGTCTCCTATTTCGAGATGGTTCAGAACAACACGAACTTCTACTGGGAACTGCCTGAGGTTCACACGCGTCTGGATGAGAAGATGACCGCAGCGTTCCACGCTGTTCATGGAATGCGTGAAAAATATAAAGTCGACAACCGCATCGCGGCGTACCTGGTTTCGATTCAGAAGGTCGCGGAAGTAATGAAGCTTCGCGGTTGGGTGTAAAATAGTTTTTTCTTCACCATAATGGGCGGGAGGGAATTGTCCTTCCCGCCCGTTTTGTATTCGCGGTCTGCGACGTGCGATGTGCGATTTGCGATTTAATATAATAAAAGCGCAAGTCGCATGTCGCATGTCGCATGTCTACATGTTGTCAATATATATTCATATTCCATATTGCCTTAAGAAATGCGCCTACTGCGATTTCTACTCCGTACCTGCGTCAGGGGGAAGTGTTCCAGAAGGTGAATACTTAAGGGCGTGTTTGGAGCAACTCCGTAGAGAATCAGAGAGGAACGGTCTAAAGGGGCGCGACTTAACCAGTATATACTTCGGAGGTGGAACGCCTTCGATCTTGAGTCCTGATTTCTTTAAAAGGATGTTAGATGAAATTGAGAAAACGTTGAGCGTTGTGGGCGATATTGAAATCTCCTGTGAGGTCAATCCTGCCACCGTTGACGAGAAATGGTTTTTCGATGTTAAGAAGATTGGCATCAATCGCATATCGATAGGTGTTCAATCCTTCAATTCAAAACTCCTAAAGATCCTCGGCAGAGTCCATTCCTCTGAAGATGCCATGCGCACCATCGCCGAGGCTCAGGACGTAGGTTTTAAGAGCATCGGATTGGATTTGATGTACGGAATTCCCAGCGAAACGATTTTGGAGCTTGAGGATGATATCCGGACCGCTATGACGTTTCAGCCTGAACATATATCCGCATATCAGTTGACGGTTGAGGACGACACTCCTTTGAAGGTGGCGATGGATAGGTCCGAGATCAAACTTCCATCCGATGAGGCGAGCCTAAAACAGATGAGGATAGTGGCAAGGATGTTGGATCGTGTGGGATGGAATAGATATGAGATATCGAACTACGCTAAATCCGGCTTCGAATCCAAGCACAATATGAACTATTGGAATTACGGCGAGTATCTTGGAGTTGGTGCAGGTGCGACATCCTTCATAAGGAGCAAGGGCGAATGTTTTGGCAGGCGCTATGCCCGGGTTAGGGATGTAAAGCAATTCATCGAAGGGATTGTAAGGTTTGATGAAGATGAAATCCTGGATGTCAAAACGGCCATGTCGGAGTTTATGTTCATGGGTCTTCGAATGATCGACGGAGTCGATCCTGATTCATTTAAAGAATTGTTTGGTAAGGATTTGTATGAGGTGTACGGCGAAACCCTGGCCAAACTCGTCGACGACGATCTTCTGCGAAAAGTGAATAGCAAGCTCTGCCTGACGCCTAAGGGGATCGAAATTTCAAATTACGTCTTTGAGAAATTTATATAATCGTATAAAAAACCGATATCTCAGGGCCCTTGCTTTTTGGGGAGGAAAGGGCGTAAAATAGGGGTATTCTGCTTTGAAGGGAGGGATCGATACCCACGTGAAGCTACAATTCCTTGGCGCCACCGAGACTGTAACCGGTTCTAAATTCTATCTGTACAACAAGGAGCATACCTGGCTCATAGACTGTGGTCTATACCAGGGGCTAAAGGATCTACGCCGAAGAAATTGGCGCCCCCTGCCCATGGAGCTCGACAAGCTCGATGCGGTTCTTCTCACCCACGCCCATATCGATCATTCCGGATATCTACCGATAATAGTTCGCGACGGTTTTGAGGGACCCGTCATCGCATCCGAACCGACGGTTGAGCTCTGCAAAATACTTCTTCCGGATGCCGGCTATATCCAGGAGGAGGATGCAAAGTTTGCAGCGAAGAAGGGTTATTCCAAACACGCGAACCCGATGCCCCTGTATACGTACGTCGATGCGGTTGATTCGCTGAAGGCGCTAAATCCTGTAGAGGATAGACAGTGGTTCGATCTCTCTGATGAAGTCAGAATGATGCTGCGTCCTGCAGGCCACATCTTAGGTTCCAGGGTTATCAACGTATCGATCAAAGAGCGATATCATAAATACAACGTTATGTTTGTGGGTGATCTTGGAACATATGATGCGCTTATCTCTCAGGATCCCGGGGGTGTGAAGTCGGTGACGTATCTCGTGATCGAGTCGACGTACGGCGACAGGCTTCACAGCGAAGAGGATGTCTTTGCGAGGTTTGAGGGCATAATTAATAGGACGATCAAGAGGGGCGGCAAGGTCGTCATTCCGGCCTTCGCTGTGGGGAGGACGCAGGAGGTTCTCTTTGTCTTGAAGCGACTCGAGGAGGAGGGGCGCCTGCCGGATGTTCCCATCTATCTGAACAGCCCACTCGCCATAGATGCTACGGATATATATTTGAAATATGCGGATGAACACCACTTCTTCAATGAGAAAGTTCAGGCCGAGGGGGCCGACGCCTTCAAGCCGAGCAGGCTGGTTTTTGTGCACGATTCGGATGAGTCTAGGTCTCTCAACGCCCTTGAGGAACCGTCCATAATCGTATCTTCATCAGGTATGATGAGCGGTGGACGAATCCTCCATCATCTCAAGGCATATCTTCCGGATCCGAAATGTACATTGGTGATAACCGGATTTCAGGCTGCCGGTACTCGCGGCCGCGCGATTTTAGATGGTGCCAAGGCGATCAAAATTCACGGAATGCCTGTGGCCGTCAATGCGGATGTCGAGTTTATGGATTCCCTATCGGCGCACGCCGATTACAATGACACGATGAGGTGGCTTAAGGGTTTCGAAAGGCCACCGAAGACTACATTTCTCGTTCACGGTGAACCACAAGCGGCTGAGTCCTTGAAGAGTAGAATTGTCAACGAGCTCGGCTGGCACGTCGAAATCCCGAAGTATATGGATACGGTGAAGTTGTAAGCGTTATTATCTTATATGTTGGTGAATATAGGGAGGTTTTTAATGAAAATATCAGCGCTAGTCATTACAGTTGCTGTATGTTTGTTTTTCGCGCCAGTGGCATATGGGCAAGGGGTGACGAAGGATAGCTCTGTGAGGAAAAACTTCAATGCTATTTCACAAATGGGTGCCATTTATAAATCCTGTGTGGAATATGAAGCTCTCAACGATAAACACAAAGATGCGATCTCAAAGTTAAAGAGTCATTTGAGTGATCCATTTTGTTGTATTACTCCCATGGAAGATGAAGAGAGAATTGAATGTCTTTCAAGAAAGCTTCGCAAGCTTTTTACAATAAACGCATTTTTAGGGCAGGAGGCAGCTTTGTTTAGAAATTTAAAATATAAGGCTTGTGATCCTGCTGATTTTCCAGCTTCCGAATGGTTGAACAACGCTATTATGGCACTACCCATGTCGTTTAATGATAATAATCAACTCACAGTAGATATGTTAGTAAAAGACATGAGAAGTGAATTGATGGGGTTTTATTCGAGATATGTTGAAGGTGTATTAACTGACGTCAAGCATACTACGGAATGTATCAAATTGCTGAAAGAATCTGCCAAAGATGAATGAGCGATGGCTACCCTATTACTATGCAGAACCGTCGATAAACTCAGCTGGCACGTCGAAATCCCGAAGTATATGGATACCGTAAAACTTTAATTGCGGATTCTTGATTTCGGATTGCGGTCCCGAAATCTGAAACCTCCAATCCAAAACCAATTCAAAATCCAGGGAGCTTCGGTGGTCTAAGTGACTGACACTTTTCTATCTCAAAACAATCAGCCGCTACAACTTATTGATATTACACAGTTATATGCGATGGATTTAATGAGCAACAATATTTATTCGGCGTCGATAAGGAATCGAAAAGCTTTCAACGCTTTTATACTGCAGGGGTGTACACGCTTATGGCCGATGCACCGAAAGAAATTATAGGGAGCACGAAGCACACCTATTCCCCGGAATACAATCGTGTGGAGGCGGGCGTCCACTATCGCGATTCCGAGACCGGGAATCTGAAGCTGGATTTCGATTATATTAAATCATCAATCGATACTCGCTTCGGTGGATATGGAATTAGATTTGCGTTTGAACATCCCATGGGATTTCTCCGCGCAATCTGGCGAGGCATTTCCTATGATGGCAAGGACCATACCTTAAGTGGTTCGCACTCATTTGGAGTCGGTGGCGGGTATCACGATACATATCACATTCAGGAAAATTTAGATCTTTCGCTTCTCGTATCCGGGGGCGTTTTGGCGAGTTACCAACCGATCGGTCCCGTGGATATGTTCAATCATAGACCTTACGGTTATAGTGAAGGATTTAGTGGCCCATCATGGTTTATCGTTCCGAAGGGGAGGATCGCACTCCAGGCGCTTCTATTTCCGAAGAGTTTATTGAATCTGGGAATCAGGAGTGGAGGTAGCGCTTTTGGAATGATAATTAAGCCGGATAGAAGGCACGAAAGCGGAGCCAGTTATTTCGGAGATGGTAACGCTACGATTATTTCCTGGGACAATAAGGCTGAGGCTAGGTTCAACTTCTCCGATCTATCCGAGTGGGCACCTGATTGGAGATTCGGAATTAGACATATGTTCTTCTACAACGGCGTAGAGGGGTATGGTGAAAACGAGGATGTCTATACAGGTCTCAGTTTGAAAAATAAAAATGTAAGTTTCGATGCCGAATATACATTTCCTATAAGACGCGATCTCTATGCAGGCGATGCGGTACCCTTGGGAAGGTTGCACGCCTTGAGGTTATCGGCGGCAGCGTATGGTGAGAGGTGGCTCGCAGGCATCGGATATGACCATATCTTCGACGATAACGATAAGGACAAGTTCGTAACATATGAACGTAAAAGCCGGATTGGGGTGGTAATGGGTGTGAGGCCTGGCTTCTTTGAAATCTTCGCACAGTTTTTTTCGACGATAGACAGGTTCGATCCTCAGGCGTATCTCAATTTATCATTTCCGCTTGGAGGAAGACGCTCACGCGATGCAATCGAGGACGTCGTTCCCGATCCTCCTCTGGAGCACCTGCCCGATTCGGTAATAGTCGGCGAGGGGAACATGTCGAACGGAACTGGATTTAGAATATTGGAATCCTTCGACGAAGATCATCCACTTTCGATGGGTTGTAGCGATGATGAATGCAGAGGGAGGATAACGGAGCTTCGGGGCGAGGTGTCGGATATAATCAATGATGAAAATCTAGACGGTAAACAGAAAGGAAATAGACTTGTTGAACTCGGCAAAAGGGCCGCCACACTTTCTGAACAATATTTTATCATCTACACGGCGCTTAGGGACTATAGTGAATTCAACATGAACAGGGGGGGTGATGTAGGCCTCTTCAATATATTCGAAAGTGGAAATAGCGGAGGCGACTGTAAAGGTTACGCAAAAGCCTACAGGGACTATTTTTTAGCACTCGGCTTTCCATCGAACAGGCTCCGAGATTCATTCATCGATCATAACCACAGGGCGTTCTTCTTTCAATTGGACGACGGGCGCTGGGTCGTGATGGATAAATCTACACTCTCTCCTCCAATGCAGACTGACAACTACTGGGAGGCGTTGGAACTCTACTCCGGCAATTCGCACTGTAGGGGGTATGTCAATTACGATAAGGGGACGATCATGAGTAAAAAATCAATAAAGGCCGCGTGCGGAGAACAGTGGCAACAGATGTGGGGGCTCACCGAATTCCTGGTCATGCATCCGGATGATGAGATGCGCTTTTTCGACGACGCTTTCTGATCTAAATATCGAAAATATCACCGATATTGACAATCATATACTGAACTGGTACCTATCTTTGGCACTCTCGATGTTAAAGTGCTAATTTATTGATATGATTAAGGAAATCAAACATAAACTGAATGAGAGACACGGCGATATCCTCGATATCCTGATCTCGGACTATATATCGAGTGCCGGACCGGTCGGTTCGCGCACGATTGCGAAGAAGTATGTCGGTCATCTCTCGCCTGCGACGATTCGAAATGTCATGGCCGATCTCACCGAGATGGGTCTCTTGAAACAGCCTCATACATCAGCCGGCCGCATGCCCACATCAGCTGGGATGAGATATTATGTGGATACACTCCTTAAGAGACGTGATTTAAGTGAACATGAGATGGGTGTCATCCGCGAGAGATGCGCCGGAGATGAAAAGGAGATAAATGCGATTCTCGGTCGAACATCGAGGATGCTAGCGACGGTGTCGCATTACGCAGGACTCGTAGCGACACCCAGCGCCAAACGTGTTATCTTCAAACAGATCCAATTCGTTCCGCTTTCAAGTAATCGCGTTCTCGGGATCTTCGTGTCGCGGGATGGAATGGTACAGAACAGGCTCATTGAAATTAGCGAGGGGCTTTCATTTGCCGATCTCGAACGAATTTCGAACTACTGTAACAGCGCCTTTATGGGATTAACCTTAGACGATGCTTTGGGTAAAGTTGAAAAGGAGCTGGATGCCGAATACGTAAAATACGATCAGCTCGTGAAGAAGGCGATGATCTTTTCAAAGGAGGTCTTGGAACATGTTCCAAGGGCTGATCTAGTCGTTGACGGTCAATTTCAACTCCTCGACCTTCCCGAATTTTCGGAATCGATAGAATTCAAAAAGGTGGTAAAGGAGCTCGAGGAGAAGAAGAAGATCTTACACATCCTCGAGAGGTGTCAGGATGGTGAGGGTGTCCGTATCTTCATAGGTATGGATTTAGAGGATAAGGGTGAGCTCGATTCGATAAGCCTTGTCGGTGCACCCTACAAGAAGGATGGGAAGATCGTCGGGACTCTCGGTGTAATCGGCCCGATGCGCATGGATTATTCTAGCGTCGTGCCGATAGTTGATTTCACGGCTAAGGTGCTTGGGGATGTATTGGAAGCATAGGCTGAGGTTAAGGTTAAGGTTAAGGTTGAGAGAAAAACTATATAATCCTCAATCTCAATCTCAGTCTTAGTCTTAACCTTAATGTAGATTTATTTTGGAGTTATTCAGATATGACAAAGAGCAAGACAAAGGTAGACGAGCTAAGGGATGTCCTGAAGAAGAAAAAGGGGCACACTCCTGCTGCTAAAGCGGAGAAGCACGGGAAGGCGAAGGAGGTTGAACCTCAGTCGAGCGAGTTCGAAAAACAGATGCGCGCTGCCGAGGAGGATGCGAAGCAGCATTATGATAAACTCCTAAAGGTTATGGCGGAGTTTGAAAATTTTAAAAAGAGGATGGCCAAGGAGAAGGATGGTCTGGTCCGTTTCGGTAACGACAAGCTTCTCACAGATCTCCTACCATCCCTCGATGACCTCGATAGGGTTCTGGATCATGTGCCGGACGATGCGGGCGAGGATGTTCGAAAGTTTGCAGAGGGTGTGGAACTTGTAAGAAAGTCGCTTCTTGCGGTTCTTGCGAAATACGATTTAAAGGAGGTTCCTGCCCTGGGCGGAATGTTCGACCCGAACATGCACGAGGCGATAGGTATGGTGGAGAGCGATGAGCACAAGCCGCATGAGGTGATCGAGGTTCACAGGAAGGGCTATTGGCTCGCTGATAGGTTGCTAAGGCCGGCTATGGTCACTGTTTGTAAAGAATGAACCATATGGGATTGTAGATTTTGGATTGCGGATTGCGGATAATATTAAATTAACCGAAATCCGAAATCCCCAATCCGAAATAGAATGGGGGGAGTCTTGAAAAAGCTATTCATACTTTCTTTCCTGGTAATCATAATGGCGGGCTGTGCAGCCGGAACGACTGCGAAGAGAGTGCCCACCTACCCAAATCAGGAGACGCCGGAAGCTAAGGAATTCTTCAACAGGGGTTACGATCTCTACATGGCTGGGCGCTTTGCCGAGTCAGATCCTCTGTTCGCTCAATTCATCATAACATTTCCCTATACGGAGCTCACCGACAAAGCGAGATTCTATAGAGGGGAAATTGCATTTTCTAAAGAGAATTATGACGCCGCTATAAATTTCTATAGGCAGGCATTCGGTCAAATCCAATCGCCGAACATAGCTCCGATGGCTAGATTTAAGGCAGCGCTGTCCATGCACAGACTTGGTAGAAATAACGCAGCCCTGATGCAGATTAAGGCCATCGATAGAAACGATGCTAGTGCAATCCTTAAGTTGAGAATCGATTCACTTGGAGTGATTGCCTCAAAGGCCTCGGGGAAGGATCTAAAGCAATACGTGCTTTGGGATCTCTACGTCCTCGATGATTATTCTGAGGGTGCTGGCCAAAAGGCGTCCAGTGTTCCGGCAGGTGAGGTCGTTACGGAGGAAGCCGCCCTTTACGATGTAAAGACTTGGGTGGCTGATGAGACGATTACGCTAGCGGAGGTTCAAATTCTTCCCCTGAAGCAGATGAAGGGAAGGCGTTCAGGCGGTTATGCAAATTACAAGTACGCGTATCTCCTCTTAAGAAATGGCAATAGGAACGAAGCGGCCAAACAGCTGAAGGCATATCTCACGAGTTATCCGAAACATGAATACTATGGCGCGGCTAGAGTCTTGATGGCGGAGTTGGGCGGAGAGATCGGCGATGGTGCTGGAGTCTCCATCGGTGTCATCCTTCCGCTGACCGGAAAATATGCGGTATATGGTAAATCGGTTTTGCACGGGGTTGAATGTGCCTTGGGTATTTATGCGCCGTGCACCGGACCATCCGGAATGCAGATGATCGTTAAGGATTCCACCGGAGCAGGTGTCACCGCAGCGGGTTTGGTAGATCAACTGGCCAACGACGGGGTAGCTGCAATCATCGGCCCGCTTCTTTCGAAGGCTGCAGCCGAAGCGGCGAAGAGGGCGCAGGAGATTGGAATGCCCATGATATCCCTTTCGCAGCGTGATTCCATTCCGTTGCTCGGAGACTATATTTTTAGGAACTATGTAACCCCTGAATCCGAGGTCTCCACGCTTGTGGATTACGTGTTTAGTGACAGACGAAGCATGAAGCGTTTCTTCATCCTATATCCTGAAAACAAGAAGGGGTTGGAGTATAAAGATCTATTTACCACGGCGGTGGAGAGATGGGGCGGTAAGATCGTTGGAAGCTCATCCTATGCGCCAAATCAGATGGAGTTTGGAGGCGCGCTGCGTGGTAGGGGGGCTACCGAACAGTCCGTAGGTATAATGCGCGAAAGTCCCAACTTCGATGCGCTCTTCATCCCCGATTCCTTCAACGCGGTTGGATATATAGTTCCGACATTGGCGCTTATGGGAATCAGGGATAAACAGCTTTTGGGAATTTCACGTTGGAACGATGTAAAACTTGTGGAACGCGGTGGTGAATTCGTTGATGATGCAATATTCGTAGACGCATTCTTTAAGACTGCATCGGACAGTTGGGTTGCGAGTTTTGTTTATAAATTCAGAGGCGCCTATGGCATAGATCCAACTCTGCTCGAAGCAAGCGGTTATGACTCCGCGCGCATGATCATCGCAGCTATACAGCAGAAGGGTGCGCAGAACAGGGATGTCATACGGAACACGCTCCTTCGCACAAATAACTTTCCAGGGGTTGCTGGTAGGATATCCTTCGACAGAAATGGAGATGCCAGACGTCAACTCTATGTTCTCACCGTCAAGGATGGGATAATTCAACAGATAAGATGAAGGATAAACCAAAATTTCCAGGCGAATTCGAGCTGATCTCCCTTCTCACTCGAGATGAAATTGATCATTCCAAGGGGCTGGTAAAGGGCGTCGGTGACGACTGTGCGGTAATCGCAAAGGATGATCGCGACGATTTTCTCATCACCACAGACTCGCTTATAGAGGGCGTTCATTTTAATAGGGGGTGGGTGGATTTCGAGACCCTTGGGAGAAAGACCCTATCCGTAAATTTAAGCGATATCGCTGCGATGGGAGGCTCCCCTCTTTTTTATTTGGTAGATCTTGGCGTTCCATCCAATATAGGTGTCGATGATTTGAATGCGCTCTATTCAGGCATGCGCCAGGTCTCAAAGAGATCTGAAGTATCTCTCATAGGTGGTGATACGACTTCGAGTAAGGATCTGCTGTATCTATCCATTACCGTCGTAGGTGAAGTGCCTAAGGGGGAAGCCCTTATGCGAAGCAAGGCCAAACCCGGCGATGCAATTTATGTGACGGGTTCACTAGGTGGTGCTGCCCTGGGACTACATTGTCTGATGCACGGTTTGGATGGTGATATTCATAAACTATTTATCGAACGACATCTCGATCCCAGGCATCGTCTTTCGATGGGTGTTCAATTACGGAGGAGTGGATGCGTTTTATCGATGATCGATATCAGCGATGGCCTGCTTGCTGACATGGGGCATATCGCAGATGAAAGTGGAACTGGTTTTACGATCGAGTCGACATGCGTTCCATTGTTTACGAGTTTAGCAGAGGCATCGTCGAATTTGGATAGGAATCCATTGGACTTCGCCTTGAGCGGAGGTGAGGACTATGAGCTTCTCTTTACGGTGAATCCAGAAGGTGAGGCTTCACTATTGAGAAGGATGGAATCCCTCCCTTTGGATACGACGATAACCAAAATAGGTGTGGTTGAAGCTGATCGCTCAAAACGGGTAGTTTTGGGTGGAAGTGGCAACGTTCTTAATGTAAATTCATCGGGTTTCGATCATTTCAGGAAGGCGACTTCCTGATGAGGTATAGATGATATCACTCTTCGCTCTTCTCATATTTCTCCTTCTCTGTTCCGCATTCTTTTCGGGATCTGAGACTGCGCTCTTTTCGCTCTCAAGGGTTCATGTTCATAAACTTCGCGACTCAAAGAGCCTGTCCTCGAGAAGACTCGTCGAAGCATTGAAGAGGCCAAGACAGACGATAGTCACGATCCTCCTTGGGAATGAGTTTGTGAACATCTCCATATCCATAGTTGGCGCCGCTATCATCAATAAGCTCATGCGTGCGTCGGTGGAATCGGAGACACTCGTTGCAGTCGTTACGGTTACACCCCTGGTGCTTATATTCGGCGAGATCGTTCCAAAGAATCTGTCGCTTAAGCATGCGGAAGTCTTCTCAAAGGTGATGGTTTGGCCGCTCAGGCTCTTTTACTATATCGTAAGCCCGTTGAGAATTATCCTCACATGGTTTGCCGATGGCATGGTCAAAATCTTCGGGGGTAAGTCGGATGGCTCGGAGACGATGGTGAGGGAGGAGGAGTACAGAAGGCTCATAGACATGGGTGAGAAGGATGGCGCCATCGATGAGGAGGAACGCGATCTCATTCATAACGTCTTCGAATTCACGGACAAGGTCGTCGTCGATATTATGACGTCGGTCGAAAGAATTTTCTCGCTCGACGTAACACTCCCGTTTGATCGTATAGTCGAGGAGATAAAATATACACAGTTTTCCAGGGTGCCCTTTTACGATGGTGAGAAGCCCAACATCATCGGCGTGCTTCATATAAGGGATCTCCTACCGATTTACAGGAGGAAGCAGGCTGGGGAGGCGATCGATATCCGGGAGGAGTTGAACGAGGCGATATTCGTTGGCCCAAAAACCCCTCTGGAAAATCTATTGAAGGAGTTTCAAAGGACGCACGTCCATATGGCCATTATCAAGGAGGATGATCAAATTGTAGGATTGGTCACGATGGATGATGTTTTGGAAGAGCTATTTGGAGAGATAGAAGAGTAGGGGCAGGGGGCAAGTAGCTAGGGTCAAGGCTGTAATCCATGACCCTTAATCCATGACCCTTGACCCTAAAAGTATGAGTATAGAATTATTAATTATAATTTTAACTGCATGTGTGCTTCTCGAGGGATTTTTTTCGGGTAGTGAGATGGCCTTCGTGAATGCGGACAAGTATAGGTTGGCACTCGCCACGGATTCTGGATCCAAAATCGCCAGGATGGCGCTGCACATGGTAAAGCATCCGGCAAAATTCTTCTCCACCACATTGCTCGGAACGAATATCAGCACGGTTACTGGATCGGTCATCGCTACGCTCTATATTATAAAGAACTACGGCGATGCGTATACGCCGTTCGCCCTCATCTTTTGGCCGTTCGCCCTCATCTTCGGTGAGATAGTTCCAAAAAGTATCTATCAACATTATTCCGACAGGATAGTGCTCTATGTGGCACCGGTGCTCTTTGGCTTCTATGTGATGTTCTATCCGATAGTTTGGATCCTATCGAAGTTGACCGAATCGTTGCTCGGGGATTTCAACAAAGCGAAGGAGAGGCTG